>JAKPSR010000010.1 GCA_029571425.1 Spirochaetota bacterium
ACCAAAGACGCCGTTCCCGCCGAGATCGACGACAAGGCCCTCGCGGCCAAGCGGCTTATAGTCGCCACCGAGTACGTCGCGAACGCCGAGGCGTGGCTTAAGGCGCGTAAGTATAACTACGTGCTCGTCCGTACCTACGGCGCTACCGAGGTCTTTCCCCCGGACGATGCCGACATGATCATCGACAACACCGCGACCGGCCGCACCCTCCAGGAAAACGGCCTTAGGATCATCGACACGATAATGGAAAGCTCCACGCGGATGTTCGCCTCCAAGGAGGCGATGGCCGATCCAGACAAGAGCCGGAAGATCCAGGAGCTCAAGATGCTCTTCGAGGCGGTCCTCGTCGCGCGGAACCGCGTGATGCTCGAGATGAACGTCTCGAAAGCGCGCTTCGGCGATCTCGTCAGCGGCATTCCGGCGATGAAGAGCCCGACCGTCGCGCCCCTGTACGGCGACGACGGCTACGCCGTCAAGATCGTCGTGAAGAAGAGCGAGGTGCCGATCCTCATGCCGAAGCTGAAGTCGCTCGGCGCGACCGACATACTCGAGTACGAGCTCCGAAAGGTGATGATGTGATGCGCGCGGCGCGGGTAGAGCGGAAGACGGGCGAGACCGAGATCGCCCTCGAGCTCAATCTCGACGGGACCGGGCGCTGCGACGTGTCGTGCCCGATCGGCTTCCTCGGCCACATGCTCGCCTCCTTCTGCAAGCACGGGATGTTCGATCTTTCAGGCGGCCTTCGCGGCGACCTTGAGGTCGACCAACACCATCTCGTCGAGGACGCGGGCATCGTCCTTGGCCAAGCCTTCGACCGCGCCCTCGCCGACCGCGCGGGGATACACCGCGCGGGTTTCTTCGTCTATCCGATGGACGAGACCCTCGCGCGCGCCGCGGTCGATTTCGGCGGGCGGCCATACCTCGTCGCCTCGCTTGGTCTCTCGGGCGTCCCCCTCGTATCGGGTGGGGACCAGTCCTCCGCTTTTCAGACCGACACCGTCGAGGATTTCTGGCAGGGTTTCGTTTCCGGGGCCCGATGCAACCTGCATCTCGACGTCCTCCGGGGCCGAAGCGACCACCACAAGATCGAGGCCGTCTTCAAGGCCGCCGCGCGCGCCATTCGTTCGGCCGTCGCCGTGGACACCCGCGCCGGGGGCCAGGTTCCCAGTACCAAGGGCACCCTTACCGACTGATACTCTCGCGCTTTTTTATAAGGAAAGAACATGGTAATCGCATCGATTGACTTGAAGGACGGCAAGGTCGTCCAGCTCAGGCAAGGTAAGGATCTCGTTCTCGAGAGGGACGACCCCGAGTCGCTTATCGCGGAATTCGACCGATACGGAGAGGTCGCCATCATCGATCTCGACCAGGCGCTCAGAAACGTCAAGAGCGACGGGACGACGGCGAACACGCCTATCCTGAAAAACTTGCTTCGGCGCGGGAGCGTCCGCGTCGGCGGCGGCATCCGCGACGCGAAGCGCGCGAAGGAGCTTATCTCCCTCGGGGCGGAGAAGGTCATCGTCGGCTCTGCCGCCTTTACCCTTCCCGACGGCTCGCCCGGCGTCAACGAGGAATTTCTCCGATCGTTTTCCGGCGC
>JAKPSR010000028.1 GCA_029571425.1 Spirochaetota bacterium
CGTCGCCTCTTCCGTGGGACGCGCTTTCCGGGGAAAGCCGGAGACGATCGAGCGGCTTCTCGTCGCCCTTCTAGCCCAGGGGCATGTTCTCGTCGAGGACGTGCCGGGCACGGGGAAGACCGTGCTCGCGAAAGCACTCGCGCGGAGCCTTGACCTTCCTTTCTCGCGCATCCAGTGCACTCCCGACCTGATGCCGGCCGACGTGACCGGGAGCGCGGTGTTTTCGCCGCGCACCCAGCGCTTTCGCTTTCGAAAGGGGCCGATACATTCCTCGATCGTCCTCGTCGACGAGCTAAACCGGGCGACGCCGCGTACCCAATCGGCCCTTCTCGAGGCGATGGCCGAGCGCCAGGTGAGCGTCGATGGGCGGCGTTACCAACTTCCCGACCCGTTTTTCCTCGTCGCGACCGAGAACCCCGTCGAGTCCGAGGGTACCTTCCCGCTGCCTGAGGCGCAAAAGGACCGTTTCATGCTTGCCCTATCGCTCGGGTATCCCGATCGCGAGATGGAAGCCGAGATCGTCGAGGCGCATCGGCGCACGGATAGCCCGCTCGAGGACGTGACGCCCGTCGCGACCTCCGAGGAGATACTGGCCTGCCGCTCCGCCGTCGTCGTCGTGCACGTCGACCCGTCGGTGCGCGACTACGCGCTCGCGCTCGCGGCCGCGACCCGCGCCGACCCCCGCGTCTCGACGGGGGTCTCACCCCGCGGCTCGATCGCCCTCTACAAGGCGGCCCAGGCGCTCGCCGCCCTGCGCGGTCGCGACTACGTGGTACCCGAGGACGTCAAGGAACTTGTCGTGCCCGCGTTCCGCAAGCGGATCATCGTCAGCCCCGAGCATCGGATGCGCGGGTACACCGGCGAGGCCATCGCCCTCGAGGTCGCCGAGTCCGTGCCCGTTCCGAGCTTTCGGGGCAGGGTATGAACTGGGGAGCCGTAACCGGGGGGCTTCTTTTCGCCCTGCTTGCCCTTCCCGGAAAGGCCCCGCAGTTTCTCGCCGCCCTTGGTCTCTTTACGATCCTCGCTTCATGGGCATGGAGCGCATCCCTCCGCGCGGGACTCTCGGCGTCGCGCCCCGTCGTCGCCCTGCGGGTCGCCCGCTTCGAGACTCTCGAACTCTCGGTATTGGTCGAGAACCGCTCGCGCCTAAGCGCGCATCTCTGCGTCGTGTCCGACGCCCCCGGGTCCCTCGGGGTTTCGGCCGAGGACGGGCGGTGGGCGCTCGCCCTCCCACCCCGCGGATCGGCTTCTCTTTCGTACGCGGTCAAGGGGGTGAAGCGCGGCGCCTTTTGCGTCGGCCCGATCCGGATATCCTGCGCCGACCCCCTCGGGCTTTTCCCGTTCGTGAAGGAAATCGACGTGCCGTGCTCGGTGCTGATCTTGCCGGCGCGCGTCCGTTCTCGATTTGACCTCGAGCGCGGCGTGCCCCAGGGCGCCGTGCGGGTTCGCGATCCCCGGTACGAGGACGTTACCCTCTTTCGGTCGGTACGTGACTACCTTCCCGGCGACGAGCTCCGCCGCGTGAACTGGAAGGCCTCGGCGCGGCTTGGCGGGCTCTACACGAACGAGTTCGAGAGCAGCCTGACGTCACCCGTGTTCGTGTTCCTGAACCTTCGCGCCTCGGACTACCCGAGCGACCGTCGGCGCGAGCGCGCCGAGGACGCCATCGAGTTAGCCGCGGCCTTCCTCTCGCGGGCGGCCTCGCTCGGGCAACGCTGCGGGCTCGCCTCGAACGGGGCGACCGACGGCGAGGCAGGCGTCGTGTTCGCGCCGGTGGGCTCGGCGCAGGAGGAAGCCATTCTCGACATGCTCGCCCGCATCGAGCTCGCGGAAGGGCCGGTCCCGCCGGGCCTCTTCGAGCGCTCGCTCGCCTTGCTTCCGACAGGCGCGCGCTTTATCCTCGTTGGGCCGGAACCGGCCGAGGCGCGGGAAGCGCGCGGGTTCCGCGCGGTCGCGATGGGGGAGGGCTTTTATGAAGTTGTCCGCTGACCGCGTAAGGCTGAGGGCCGCCTTGAGGCACCGAGCCCTCGCCTTCGCCATCCCCATCCTCTTCCTCGCGTCTTTTTACTCGGGCGCCCGGGACGCGTATCCCCCGATACGCGCGGGTATCGGGGCGTGGCTTACCATCTCCCTCGGCGGCATCCTCGCCCTCGCCCTCGCCGCCGTTTTCAGGGCCGAGCGCGCCCGCCTCTCGACGAGTTATCGCGCGTTCGCGCTTTCCTCCCTTTTCGTCTACCTTCTTAACCTCGCCTTCGACGCGCGCCCGTTCCCGGCGCGGTTTGAACCCGACGCCTCGTTCATAGTTCTTCTCGCCGCCTTCGCGATCCAATGGTTTTGGTCGGGCACGCTGACGAACGTCTTCGCGGAACGCGAGAATTTTCTCGCGGAGGTGGCCGGTCTCGATGGGCGCGACCTTATGTCCGCCGTGCGGTCCGATAGCGAGATACTCATCATCTCGCACCGAAACGCCCGGCGCGCTGCATGGACGGTCGACGCCCTCGCCATCGTCCT
>JAKPSR010000431.1 GCA_029571425.1 Spirochaetota bacterium
GCGACCGCCTCGGCGACGCCGACGTAGGATTGGACGGCCTGCCGTTCGCCGTCATCGACCATCACGCGACCAACGCGGCCACGAACCCGGTGCAGTTCGTCGAGCCCTCCTCGCCGTCAACCACCCTTCTCGTCCAGCGGATCATCGAGGCGGTCGACGGAAAGGCGACCCGGGAGGAGGCGGAGTTCCTTCTTTTCGGGCTCTGCACCGACACCGGCTTCTTTCGGCACCTCGACGACTCGAGCGCGGCAACCTTCGCGTGCGTGGCTCGGCTCGTATCCTACGGCGCGAACCCAAAGCGCACCTTCGCGGCGATGAACGGAGGAAAGTCACTCGAGTCGCGGATACTCCTTTCCCGCATACTCTCGCGCCTTCACCCGTACTATGCGGGCGGCCTGATGATTTCCTGGGAAACCCTGGAGGACACCGCCGAATTCGGCCTCGAAGGACGCGATTCCGACACCCTGTATCAGCTTATCCAAAGCATCCGAGGCGTCGAGGCAATCGTCATCGTCCGCCAGGAGACTGAAACTAACTGTACCGTCGGTTTCCGCTCATTGGATCGGATCGACGTCAGCGTCGTCGCCACTAGTTTTGGCGGCGGAGGGCACCGCCAAGCTTCCGGTCTCAGCATCCCGGGGAAGATTCATGACCTAATTCCCCGATTCGTCGAGGCTTTTCGCGATCAATTCCCCGGGATCAACCCTGGGGCGACGCCACCTCATATCGAGTAATCATATCGACGATTAATCCTATTATTCCCACGCGCGCTTTCTTTGTACTGGCGCATGTTGAATTCAACATACTCATAAGATGCATTTGTTGAATTCAACATAAAAAACCTATGTAATCTCACTTTTTACCCACGTTCTGCGCTCGGCATGCTTTTTGCATTACCTATCCCACCAGGAGGTTTTCGCATGACCGAACATACACTTGAATCCGCCCTCGCGGCGTATCGCCAAACGGGAACGGAAGCGGATCGAAATCAAGCGATCAGCGCTATTGCCGAGTTTGTGTACGAGAACGACCGTCTCTATCGCCTTCCACGGGTTTCGGACGACCTACGGGGGGATTTCTTGCTGTGGATGTACCCACGGTTTGGCCGCATCGTCGACCGCTTCGATCCCGAGCGAGCGTCTATCGTGACCTATCTCAAGTCTATCCTATGCCTGGCGCTTAAAAGCTTCGCCCGCGTCGAGCTCGCGCGCCAGCACAACGAAGGCGCCTTCGAGTTCGAGGCGGCTACCGAGGCCGCGGCGACGGGCGATGAGTACGGGACCGAGGTAGCCGAGTCAGAAGCGCCGAGGTATCCTCAGCCAACCGGGTGCGGGCCGCGTACCCGCGCGCGGAAGGATCTTCGAACCCGAAAGGTCTTGCTCCTTCTCTATAAATCCCTTCCTTTTATCGATGATACCTTAGTTTCTCGCGTAGCTCGATATACCGGGATCAGCGCCCAGAGGATATGGGGCACAATAGAGGCGTTGAATCACCGTTGCGCCGAGAAAACCGATCGACTCGCCCAGCTTGCCCTTCTTCGGAACTCGTACTACGTCCGCGCGCATCGGAACCTTTGCCAACTCCGCGAGGTCGAGCCTGGCACCGCGCGGTACGAGGCGCTCGAGCGGCAATACGCGTATTACACGCGTCGCTTGGCCTCGATCCGAAAAGCCGTCGCGCGCGTCTCGCCCATCCCGAGCAACCGGGCGCTCGCCCGCCTGTTCGGGATGAGCCGCACCACGGTCGACGCGACCCTTGCCTCGGCCCTTCGGGATGGGTATGCTGGGTTTCTATGACGATCTACTTCGCCTCGGGGAACGCGCACAAGCGGGAGGAGCTCGCCGGCATCCTCTCCCCCCACCGCGTCTTGATTCCGGCCGACCGCGGCATCGCGTTCGATCCCGTCGAGGACGGGGCGAGCTTCCTCGAGAACGCCTTGATCAAGGCGCGTGCCCTTCATCGCCTCGTCGGCGAGCCGGTGATCGCGGACGATTCGGGTATTTGCGTCGACGCCCTCGGCGGGGAACCCGGCATCCACTCGGCGCGTTACGGGTCCGAAGGTAGGAACAAGCTCACCGATCGGGAGCGAAACCTCCTCCTCCTCGACCGCACGCGCGGGAACCCGGTACGCGCGT
>JAKPSR010000086.1 GCA_029571425.1 Spirochaetota bacterium
ATCCGTTGCCATCGCGGCGACGGGGGCTCCCAGCCCCGCCTTCGCGGAGCGGCTTAAGGCGGTGACCCCGAACGCGCGCGCGGAAACCCTCGTGCTTGAGGACGCCGACTTCGAGACTATTCTCGAGCGAGCCCAGGCGCAGCCGGTCGACATTCTCGTCGGGAATAGCAAGGGCTTGCGCCTCAGTCGCGCGCTGTCGGTTCCCCTCGTCCGCTGCGGCTTCCCGATTCACGATCGCATGGGGGCCCAACGCGTCCTGCATCTTGGGTACCGCGGCACCGTCAATCTCCTCGACCTCGTATGCAACGCCCTCATGGAGGCGCGTCAGCGCGAGGCGCGGAGCGGCTATACGTACGTGTAACGACCGAAAAGGAGGGTCACATGGATTTCGGCAATCATCCTTGCTTCAGCCCGCAGGCGCGACACCGAACCGGGCGCATACACCTGCCGGTCGCGCGCACCTGCAACGTTCAGTGTAACTACTGCGATCGACGGCACGACTGCGTGAACGAGACGAGGCCTGGGGTGACGAGCGCCGTCCTCGGCCCGATCGAGGCGTCCAAGTACCTCGATTCGGTCCTCGCCCGTGTAGGGAACATCTCGGTAGTCGGCATCGCAGGGCCCGGCGACCCCTTCGCGGACCCGACGCCCACGCTCGAGACCCTCGCGCTCGTGCGGGAACGATGGCCGGAGATGATCCTCTGCCTTGCCACGAACGGCCTTGGGCTCGCGGAGCGGACGGCGGACGTGATCCGACTCGGCGTCTCTCACGTTACCGTCACCGTAAACGCCGTCGATCCCGCGATCGGGGCGAAGGTATACGCGTGGGTCCGCGCGGGGCCAAAGGTGATGCGCGGCGTGGAGGGCGCGGCCTTTCTGCTCGAGCGCCAGATAGAGTCGGTCTCCGCGCTCTCCGCGGCTGGCGTGACGGTTAAGGTAAACACGGTCGTCATCCCCGGCGTCAACGACGGGCACGTTGAGGAGGTCGCCAGGCGGATGGCCGAGCTCGGCTCGCGCGTGCAAAACTGCGTGCCTCTGATGCGCGTCCCGGGAACGCCCTTCGCCACGCTCGTCGCGCCTGATCCCGCCGAGCTCTCGGCGATACGACTTCGCGCGGGCGCCTACCTCACGCAACTCTCGCACTGCGCGCGATGCCGCGCCGACGCCGTCGGGCTCGTTGGCGAGGAGAACCCCTCCGTGGTGCCCGAGCTTCTCGCCGCCGCCTCGAGGGTCGGCCCGACCGCAGAGCGTCCATACGTCGCCGTCGCCTCCCACGAGGGTCTCTTCGTCAATCAGCACCTCGGCGAGGCGAGCGGGCTTTGGGTTTTCGGCATGGTGGACGGTAAGCCGTCGCTCGTCGATCGGCGCCCAACGCCCCCGCCGGGTTCCGGCGACGCCCGATGGGGCGAGCTCGCCGACGTCGCGCGCGACTGCTTCGCCGTCCTCGCGGGCGGCGCGGGCGACGCGCCCGCGAGGGTTCTCGGCGCCCGGGGCATAAAGCTGATTGCGATGGAAGGCCTCGCTGCCGACGGCGTTCGCGCCCTTCTTTCCGGGGAGGAAGTCCCGCGCGCCCTCTTGCGGCGCGTGGGTTCTTGCGGGTCCGGGCTATCGTGCGGGGGAAATGGCATGGGCTGCGCGTGAGCGGCCCTGCGAGAGATACGCATAAGGAGATAAAAGATGAAGAAACCTGCCCATCACGTGTTCGTCTGCGCGTCGTTCCGCCTTACGGGCGAGCCACAGGGCGCATGCGCGAAGAAAGGGGCCGCCCGGCTCCTTCAATACCTTGAGGGAGAGCTCTCGGACCGCGGGCTCGGCGACGTCGCCGTCTCGAGCACCGGCTGCCTCAAGGTATGCGACCGCGGCCCTGCGTTGGTCGTCTATCCGGAAAACTGGTGGTACGGCCGCGTAGAGAGCGAGGCGGCCATCGACGCGATCATAGACTCCATCGAGAGCGGCGTGCCCGCGGCCGAGTACTTGCTTGCCTGAACGCGTTTCGCGGAAACCGCGGAACGGCCTCCTCCTAGCGATGTAAAAAAGTTTTCCCGTCCCTCCCCGACGCTCCCTCGGGGAGGGGCTCTTTTTTAATCGATGTAGTGTGACTTGCCGAGTCGGCGCCTCAGGAGAACATGAGGATTCGATCGGGCGGGATGCAGAGGGTCTCGCGGCGCGGCGTCGGCGTCGGGATCGCGTCTCGCGCGTAATCCCGCTCGACCCGCAATGCCTCGCGCGGAATGCCCGTCCCGCCGGCGACGCCGGGGGGCGTTAGCGCGATCGCCCGCTCGATGACCCGATATGGCGCCTCTGCCGCCGGCGACACGAGAAAGGCAAAGCAGTTTTCGCCGTCGTCCGCCCTGCGCGGCCGCACGTCGTGCGCGTGAACCCCGGCGTAGGCGAGCCCGTCGGGGACATCCCTGTCGGTATCGAGTATAAGTCCCCAGGCGGGAATCGCGATTCGCCGCTTGCCTGCGCGAGTGGCCCTACTGACGTTTCTGCATCCTACGAGACGGGCCCCGGCGAGGCTCACCGGCCGCGCGAAGACCTCGTCCCTCGGCCCGACCTCGGCGGTCCTGCCCCCGTCGACGATGGCGACGCGGTCCGCGAGGCGATACGCCTCGTCGCGGTCGTGAGTGACGATCACGCTCGTTCCTTGGAACGAGGCGAGGGCCTCGGCGATGACGGACTCGACGTGCGCTCGGAGCGCCGCGTCGAGGGCGGTCAGCGGCTCGTCGAGAAGGAGGACGCGCGGCTCGGTAACGAGGACGCGGGCGAGGGCGACCCGTTGCCGTTCTCCACCGCTTAAGGTTCGGGGATATCGTCCCGCCAGGGCCGAGAGGCTCATTCGCTCGAGGGCGACG
>JAKPSR010000089.1 GCA_029571425.1 Spirochaetota bacterium
GGCGACGGCCTCGCCTTCGACCTCAGGATCGGCGTGCATACCGGCCCCGTCATCGCGGGCGTGCTCGGTAGCCTTAAGTTCTCGTACGACATCTTCGGGTCGACGGTTAACGTCGCCTCGCGGATGGAGAAGTACAGCGAGGGAAACTGCATCAACGTCTCGCGGAACACCTATGAGCTCATCAAGGATTTTTTCGAGTGCGAGAGCCGAGGCATCGTCGAGGTAAAGAACGGGGAGCACTACGAGATGTTCTTCGTGCGCGGTCTCAAGAGCGAACTCTGCCTTGATCGGGAAGGAAACATCCCGAACGGCGCCTTCGTCGCCCTCTACAACAAGCTCGCGGAATCGATCCCCGAAACGACGCGGGCCCGCTAACCCAGGACCTTCACGAAAAGGCGGCGGCGCCTCGGCCCGTCGAATTCGCAGAGGTATATTCCCTGCCACGTGCCGAGCACCAAGAGCCCACCCGAGACGATCACCGTCGCGCTCGAGCCGACGGCGCTCGCCTTGAGGTGCGCGGCGGAATTCCCCTCCGCGTGCCGGAACTCCGCCCGGTCGGGAAACGCCTTGCCGAGGCCGATGAGGAAATCCCGGGCAACATCGGGGTCCGCGTTTTCGTTTATCGTGATCCCGGCCGTCGTGTGCGGGCAGTAGACCAGGCAAAGGCCTTCCGCGACGCCGCTTGAGCGGACGGCGCGGGCGGCCATGTCGGTTACGTCGACGAGGCCCTCGCGCGGGGTATTGATCTCGTACTCGGTTATCATGACTTGATTATACCTCGATGCCGCGGCGAAAAAAAGGGCGCCCCGTAGGGCGCCCTTCGCGTGTCCGTTGTATGGCAAGAACGGTCAATCCGCCTGCTCTTCCTCGTTTCCAGACAGGTAGTCGTTTATGCTCTTCGCCGCCTTCCGTCCCTCGCCCATCGCGAGGATGACGGTCGCGGCGCCGAGGACGATGTCCCCGCCCGCCCACACCCGCTTAAGGCTGGTGCGCTGCTTCGCGTCGACGACGATGTTCCCGCGCTTGGTGACCTCGAGACCCTCGGTGGTCTGGGCCATCAGCGGATTAGACTCGTTTCCGAGGGCGACGATGACGGCGTCGACCGGGATCTCGTGCTCGGTGCCGGCCTTCGCGACCGGGCTCCGCCGCCCGGAGGCGTCGGGTTCGCCGAGTTCGTAGTCGAGCACCTCGACCGCGCGGACGCGGCCGACCTCGTTCCCGAGGATACGGGTCGGGTTCTGGAGGAAGAGGAACTCGACGCCCTCCTCCTCGGCGTGGGCAACTTCCTCCGCGCGGGCGGGCATCTCGGCCCGGGTACGGCGGTAGATGCAATAGACGCGCTCGGCGCCGAGACGGAAGGCCATGCGCGCCGCGTCCATGGCGACGTTGCCCCCGCCGACGACGGCGACGGTCTTCGCCTCGTAAAGGGGGGTCGCCGCGCGGTCGACGTCGTAGGCCTTCATTAAGTTCGCGCGCGTCAGGTACTCGTTCGCGCTAAAGACGCCGATCAGGCTCTCGCCCTCGATGTCCATAAACTTCGGCAGTCCCGCGCCCGTGCCGACGAAGGCGGCGTCGAAGCCCTCGCGGTCGAGAAGGTCGACGAGGCTTTCCGTGCGACCGACGAGGAAGTTCGTGCGGAAGGTAACGCCCATCGACTTGAGGACTTCGACTTCCTTCGCGACGATCGCCTTCGGGAGGCGAAACTCGGGGATGCCGTACACCATGACGCCGCCCGTCTTGTGGAAAGCTTCGAATACGGTTACCTCGTGGCCGGCGCGGCGCGTGTCGGCGGCGACGGTGAGCCCCGCGGGACCAGACCCGACGACGGCGACGCGCTTGCCCGTGGCGGGGGCGACGGTCGGCGGGGTGATCTTCCCGTTCTCTCGCTCCCAGTCCGCGACGTAGCGCTCGAGGCGCCCGATCGCGACCGCTTTGTCGACCGTCTTGAACGACTTGCCGAGGGTGCACTCGCTCTGGCACTGCCTCTCCTGCGGGCACACGCGTCCGCAGATAGCCGGGAGCAGGTTGGTCGTCTTAATCGTGTCGACCGCGGCCTTGTGATCGCCGCGCTGCACGCAGGCGATGAATTCCGGGATCGGGACCCCGACGGGGCACGCGGCCACGCAGGGGCGGTTCTTGCACCCGAGGCAGCGCGCCGCTTCGAGCCGCGCCTGCTCCTCGGTATAGCCGAGGGCGACCTCGCCCATCTCGCGGGCGCGGGCCTTGGGCTCGCCCGTCGCCATCTCCTGCGGCGGGATGGCCATTCGGTCCTTCGGCGTCAGGTTCTTATCCTTGAGGGTATCCCATAGCGCGCGGGCCTCGCCCGCGAGCGCGTCCTTCGTCTTGTGGCTCATCTCGCACCTCCCGCGACCTTCGCGTCGGGATCGCCGACACGCGCGGCTTCCATGTCCATGTGGCACTTGTGGTGATCGGCGTCCTCGCGCCCCTTGTATGCCTTCATCCGCATCATCATGTTATCGAAGTCGACAAGGTGACCGTCGAACTCCGGGCCGTCGACGCAGACGAACTTCGTCTTCCCGCCGACGGTGACGCGGCAACCACCGCACATACCGGTGCCGTCGATCATGATCGTGTTGAGCGAAACGACGGTGTGAACGCCGTAGGGCTTCGTCGTCGCGGCGCAGAATTTCATCATTATGGGCGGCCCGATGGCGACCGCCTCGTTCGGGGGCGTCGCCGACTCGCAGAGCTCCTTCAGCGGCTCGGTAACGAGACCCTTCCGGCCGTACGAGCCGTCGTCGGTTACCACGATGAGCTCGTCGGAGTGGGCGCGCATCTCCTCTTCGAAGATGACCAAGCTCTTGGTACGCGCGCCGATGATCGTTATGACCTTGTTGCCCGCTTCCTTGTACGCCTTGACGATCGGGTAGAGCGGCGCGACGCCGATCCCGCCGCCCACGCAGACGACGGTCCCGACCTTCGAGATATGAGTGGGTCGGCCAAGCGGCCCGAGTATGGCCTCGATCTTCTCGCCGACTTTCTTAAGCGCGAGCTTATGCGTCGTGGCCCCTACGGTCTGGAAGACGAGAGCGATCCATCCCTCGGCCGCGTTCGCGTCCGCGATGGTGAGAGGGATCCGTTCGCCGAAGTCGGTGTCGATTTGAACCAGTACGAACTGTCCCGCCTTTCGGTTTCGCGC
>JAKPSR010000108.1 GCA_029571425.1 Spirochaetota bacterium
CCGGCGCCGGCTCGGGAAAAACCCGCGTCATCACCTTCCGCATGGCGTACATGCTCGACAAGGGAATCCCGCAAAGCCAGATACTCGCCCTCACCTTCACGAACAAGGCCGCGAGGGAGATGGCGGCCCGGGTTAAGGAACTTACCGGGAAAAAACTCCAGATGCTGACGGTCAGCACCTTCCACGCCTTCGGGGTTCGGGTCCTCCGCGAGGACATCCACCGGCTCGGCTGGCGCGACAACTTCAGCATCTACGACGACGTCGATCGAAACCAGCTGATCAAGGACACCGAGCGCGAACTCGGCTTCAGCGCGGACGCCCTCGACGTCTACAAGATCGGAAGCCTCTTCTCGAACATCAAGATCGGCCGCTGGACCTGGGAGAGCGCGAACGACCAGTACCGCCGGCTCTTCGAGGAGTACCAGGCCGGGCTCAAGCTTTACAACGCCGTCGACTTCGACGACCTGATACTCCTGCCGATCAAGCTCTTCCGCGAGCATCCGGAGGTCCTCGCCAAGTACCGCGAGCGGTACAAGTACGTCATGGTCGACGAGTTCCAGGACACGAGCGTCCAGCAGTACGAGTTCATGCACGCCCTCGCCGACCGGAACGTCTGCGTCGTCGGCGACGACGACCAGTCGATCTACTCCTGGCGCGGCGCGAATTACGAGAATATCCGGATGTTCGAGCGCGACTTCCCCGGGCTCCGCGAGATCAAGCTCGAGCAGAACTACCGCTCGACCGAGACGATCCTGGCCGCGGCGAACGGCGTCATCGCGCACAACACCAACCGGAAGGAGAAAGCCCTCTGGTCCGGGAACGGATCGGGGAAACCGATCGAGATATACGTCCCCGAGAACGAGGCAGACGAGGCCGACTTCGTCACCGAGATGATCCAAACCATCCGCATGAACGAGAAGCGGAGCTACGCCGACTTCGGCGTCCTGATCCGGGCGAACACCCTCTCGCGCGCGGTCGAGGAATCCTTCCTCGAGTCGAACGTGCCCTACGTGATGTCGGGCGGCACCAGCTTCTTCCAGCGGAAGGAGATTAAGGACGTCATCAGCTACCTCCGCGTCATCGCGAACCCGGACGACGACGTCAACCTCCTGCGCATCATCAATACCCCGCGCCGGGGCATCGGCCGCAAGACCATCGAGGACGTCTCCGCGATCGCGACCGCGAAGAACTGCTCGCTGTGGACGGCGATCAACGCCCTCGTCGCCGCCTCGGACTCGCCCCTCGCCGAGAAGACCAAGGCCGACCTCGAGGGCTTCGTCTCCTTCGTCGAGGACCATCGTTCGACCATGCTCTCGGGGAAGGACCTATCGAACAAGGTCAAGAAGATGGTAGACGAGATCGACTACTGGAGCTACCTCGTCCAGGAATACCAGAAGAACGAAAAAGCCGCGCGCTACAAGTTCCTGAACATCGACAGCCTGATCAACTCGATCTCGACCTGGGAGAAGGACCCGGACAACTTCAAGAAGTCCCTGTACGACTACCTAAACCGAATCACCCTGATCAGCCGCGACGACCTGGAGGAGGACGAGGACAAGGGCAAGGTTAACCTGATGACGATACACGCGTCGAAGGGGCTCGAATTCCCCGTCGTCTTCATCGTCGGCGCGGAGGACGGGATCATCCCGCACGCGCGGTGCCTCGAGGAGGGCGACGGGAACGTCGAGGAGGAGCGGAGGCTTTTCTACGTCGCGATCACGCGGGCGCGCGACAAGCTCTTCATCTCGAGCTGCCGCCGAAGGCGGAAGATGGGCGGTGTCGTCGACTGCTCGCCCTCTCCCTTCCTTCAGGAAATCCCGGCGAGCCTCGTCGAGTACCACGAGCCCTCGCAGCCGGTCGAGGCGGAGGGCGCGCTTGACATCCTAGCCCAAATGAAGGCGCGGTTCGCCTAAGCGGGAGGTCGCATGGAAAAGGAATCGTTCGTTCTTCCGGGGGGAAAGCGCCCCCGCGCCTACGCACTCGCGACGGCGATGATCCCGAGGGATGCCCTCGCCGCCCTCGCAAGCGTGGCCCGTCCTGGCGCGCCTGCGGATCGCCGCGCCGAGCCCGTCTGGGGACTCCTCTACGCGAGCGATGACTCGCTTGGTTTCTTCGTCCCGCCTACCGAGGCGTCGCTCGCCATCCTATGTCTGGGCAGGAACGCCGAAGTCAACCTCGAGATAGCCCTCCCCTCCGTCCGCTCGGTCGAGATCAGGCGACGACGCGAGCCGACGATCAAAGGAGGCGTCGCGGGCGCGATAGCCCGCGTCGCGCGGGCGCTTCGGTCGCTCTCCGCAAAGCCCGAGGCATCTTGCGAAATC
>JAKPSR010000111.1 GCA_029571425.1 Spirochaetota bacterium
AACGTGCCGTTCTACCTCGAGAACCTCTCGCCCTCCTTCGAGGTGCAGACGGACGTCGTCTCGGGGACCCTCCAGCTTAAGGGGAGCCAGGCGGGGCTCTCGAGCTTCGTCCTCCCCGAGAACGCCCTGACCGTCCTCTGCGAGGGGGTAACGGCCCCGGGTGTCTACAATCTTCCCGTTCAGGCTATCGTCCCGGCGCCGTACGAGATCGTCTCGAGCTCGCCGATCGCGATTCAGCTTACCGTCAAGCGGAGGGTGCCGTGATCCTCGGCGTGGGACTCGACGTCGTACACGTGGACCGGCTCAGGCATTGGCAGCGGGTGCCCGGCCTCCTCGAGCGCTTTTTTCACCCGGACGAGCTCGACGCCGCGCTTAGCCGCGGCTCGGGCGCGATCCTCAGCCTCGCCGCGCGGTTCGCCGCGAAGGAGGCGTTCGGGAAGGCGATCGGCACCGGGCTTCGGGGGATCACGCTCAAGAACATCCTCGTGCTCAACAACCACAATGGCCGTCCCTGCATGACGCTTTTCGGGAACGCCCGTGAGGCCTTCGAGCGCACCGGCGCGAAGACCATACACCTGAGCCTTACCCACGAGCGGGACAACGCGCTCGCCGTGGTCATCATCGAATCCTAGGAAGCGAAGGGGGGACTATGCTGGCCGGATCAAAGGACAAGAACCCGACGATCACCTTCTACTCGAAGGACCAGGTCGAGTGCCCCATCTGCACCGCGAAGTTTAAGCGCGAGGAGCTGATGACGGGGGGCGGACGGCTCATCGCCGGCGTGCTCACCGACGAGCTCAGGAGGATGTACGAGCCCTCGGCGAAATTCGGCGAGATCGTCCCCCTCGTCTACACGATGAACGTCTGCCCGAAGTGCTATTACGCCTCGTTCCCGCAGGACTTCTGCATACTGGACAAGGAAAGCCTTAACCGCATTTACGAGCGCATGCAGGAGCGATACGAGTCCGTCAAGCGCCTCTTCTCCAAGTTCAACTTCGCCCAGGCGCGGACGCTGAACGAGGGCGCGGCATCCTACTACCTCGCCATTCTCTGCTACGACCACGTCGACCAGAAATTCTCGCCGACGATCAAGCAGGCGGTATGCTCGCTTCGCGCGGCTTGGCTCTTCGGCGACCTTGGGCGGCGGTTCCCCGAGGAGAACTACGGCTACGTCTCCGACCTCTTCTACAAAAAGGCGCTGTTCTTCTATCGGCGCGCGGTCGAGCTCGAGACCTCGGGGAAGGAGATGATCGCCAACCTCAAGTCGTTCGGCCCCGACCTCGACAAGAACTACGGCTACGACGGCGTCCTCTATCTCGCCGCCCTCCTCGAGGTCAAGTACGGGTCGCGCGCCGACCCCGCAAAGCGGCACGAGCTTCTCGCCTACCATCGGCGCGCCCTCGCGAAGATGTTCGGCCTTGGCAAGTCGACGAAGTCGAAGCCCGGCCCGCTGCTCGAGCACGCGCGCGCTCTCTATGACACGATCGTCGCCGAGATTAAGGAAGAGGACGACGGGGATGAGTGATCAGGCAGGAGCGCGGAACGTCGCGCTCCGCCTCTCCTACGACGGGACGCGGTTCCTCGGCTGGCAGCGGCAAAG
>JAKPSR010000124.1 GCA_029571425.1 Spirochaetota bacterium
TCAGGGACGCGCGCGAGCGAGAGGGGGCTCCCGGGGGCGACGTACACGACGGTTACCCCGACGCCCGTGCCCGAGGCGATGGTCCCGGCCGTCTTCCCGTAGGCGCCCATCCAGGGATGGGACACCTTCCCCCCAGCATACAGCAGGGGTAGCACGACGCGGAGGTACTCGACCGGTATCGCGAAATTAAGGCCCTCGTAGGGCTCGATCCCGGCGAAGACAACTGCCTGCACGCGGCCAGCCTCGTCGACGATCGGCCCGCCGGAGTTACCGTGGTTAATCGGCGCGTCGATTTGAAGGACATCGCCGAGCGATAGGAGCCTGCGCTTTTGCGCGGAGACGATACCGGAGGTGATGGTCTGCTCGAGGCCCGCCGGGGAACCGATCGCGTATATGCGGTTGCCGACCGAAAGGTCGCGCGAGGTGCCAAGCGAGAAAACGGCAGGAGGCTCGATCTCGGTCTTCACCAAGGCGAGATCGAGAACGGGGTCCCAGCCGATCACCTTCGCGGGGATGCGAACGTCCGGGTTCGCGGGAAGCTTGACGTAGAGGCGCGAATACCCCTCGTACTTCGGGTTCACCTCGCTCTCGATGACGTGGTAGTTCGTGATGAAATAGCCGCGCGGGTCGATGAAAAAACCCGACCCGATCACCCGATCGGCGTAGCCGACACCCTTCTCTATGCGGATACCGCGGTCGACCCAGACGGTAAGCGTTCCCTTGATCATCCGCGCGGCGGTGCCCGGCGACGGGGCCTCGTCCTCCGGGGTCGAGCGCGGGACGGAATCGAGCTCGGCGAGGGTTCGATTCCCCTCGGCGCGCCACGACTCAACCTGACGCGCGGCGAGCTTCGCCTCGTCCCAGCCAGTGGGCGCGAGGGAGAGGTTGCTGAGCGAGCGATAGAGCACGAGGGCGTCGGCCCAGCGCCCGGACTCGACGGCGAGGCCGAATTCGGACGCGGCCTTCGATCCCGCGTCCCGATAGAGATCGTCCACCGACGACGCGCCCGAGGCGTTCGCCTTGAGCACCCACGCGCGGGCGAGGGCCTCGAGGGGATCTTTCTCCAGCACCTTGCGCGTTTGCTCGACCTCGTGGCTCACGCTTCGCTCGTCCGAGTAGTTGACGACGGGCTCTTTCGGCTCCACGCTCGCGCACGAGAAAAGCGCCAGCGCCACGGCGACTGACGAGGAGAGGATGGCAATGCGCGCCCGAAGGCGGCGCGAAGGAGAACGCTTATTCATCGATGAGCTCCGCGTAGACGGCTCCGCCGGTCCGCACCGCGTGCGCCCGGAGTCCGCCCAGTTTTACGGTAACACTAACAACCGAGGGGCCCGCCTGGTTAAACGCCGCGAGGACGGCACGCGCGGCGTCCCTCGTCGGGGGTATCCGATCGATCCAGTACAGGTCCTCCGCGGGATCGCGCGTGACCTGCCGGATCATGGACCCGTAGGTGACCGAGCGGGGAACGCCGCCCGAGTCGACGGCGACGACGGGAAGGCCGGAGATGGGATGAACCCACTCGGTGCGCGTCGATCCCCCAGTCGTCGAGAGCCGGGTAACCTCGAAGACGCCGTCCTCGTCCGCGTCCCAACGGGCGCGCGTGGAGCCGTCCTCGGCGTAGTCTTCCCGATACTCGATCTTACGGTTACCGTTGCGGTCGACCTCCGTCGAGGAGAGGCGTCCGACCCCGGCGTAAGTCGCCGTCGTCTCGAAGTACCCGTCCCCGTCGGCGTCCCGCTTCTCGACCGCGGGGTATCCGCGTGAATAGCTAGTCCACGCGTAGACGGAGCCGCGAAGCCGCGTCTCCGCCTGCACGGGCATCCCCTTGTCGAGGGATACCCGGCGAACGGCGCCCTCGGGATCCGAAAGCTCCTCGCGGTACCAGGCGGCGGCGTCCACGAGCAGGCGCTCGGTAAGCTCCGGCGCGCCGGGCGCGACGGATACCGCGAAGAAGTCGACGCCGGAAAGGCCAAGCTCCACGCGGCGCGCCGAAACCGGCGCCCACTTGAGGGCGCGCGGACGCATCACGTATTCGCGCGACGCGCGATCGTCATCGACCGAAACGACGTCGGGATACGCGTGATAGACGACGGAAAGCGCGCCCCGCAATGCGGCGATCGATCGGGGCGAGCCGTTGTCGCAGTCGACTGAGAAATCGGGGTAGCCGTCTTGATTCACGTCAAAGTCGGCGCGCGCGGGCCTGCCGCGCTCGTACGCGACGCGCGCGTCCGCCTCTCCGTCGCCATCCGCGTCGTCGACGATCGTCCCGTCGAAGTCGATGAGGATGGAAGAGAGCATGGCGCGGGCCTCTTCATGGGCGACGAGGCGCGAGAGCCGAACGAGGTCCGCGAGGGGCAACCCGCGCGCCCGCTCTTCCCCGTCGCCTCGCGAGAGAGAGAAAAGCTCCCCAATAGCGAGACGCTCGTCGATGATCCCGTACTCGAGGGCCGCGAGGGTCGCGAGTGGATGAAGCGCGGCGGCGCCCGGTCGGGCGGCGGCGTCCTTCTTCCCCATCCCGCGATATACCCGGACCATGCGCTCGCGCGCGGCGGGGTCGTGCTCGAAGGGGACGGCGAGGATCAACAGCTCGCGGTCCTCATCCTCCCAGACGTAAAGCCGGGCAAGGATGTCCGAGGCTATCTCGCGCGATCGGCGGTCGGCCGCGAGGGAGGCCTCGCGGGAGAGGAAGGCGCGCGGGAACCGGGCGTCGAACGGCCATCGCTCAAGGGCGCGCGCGACGAGCTCGCGCGCGGCGGGAAGGCGGCCGAGGCCGTACAGGGCGAGAAGTCGGGCGTAGTCCGCGTCGGCGCCTTCGGGATTCCCCGCCGCGTCAAGGGTCGAGAGGGCGTCCGCGTGCCGCCTCGTCTGCGCGTATAGGAGAGCCGAGAATACGAGCGCGTCCCGGCGCGAGTACGAGCGCCAAAAGAGCCCATCGGCGAGCGCGGCCTCGACGCGCTCGATCACGTCGGCGCGAGGCGCGCGTCGTGCGGCGAGCGAGAGGGCTTCGACGTAGGGGAAGTCGGCCATTAGGGGGTCGTACGAGGCGCCGAGCTGCGCCTCGAATGACGCGGCTTCCCAGTCGCCGGCGGCGAGCAAGGACGTCGAGCGCTCGAGGGAGCGAAGGGCGGCCTGCGCGTTCACCGAGGAAAGGGTCCGCGGGGTCTCGGCGACGAGGGCCGAAAGGGCGAGGACGAGGAGGATTACCGCGCGCGCGCCCGTGCGTTTCACCCGACGGCCTCTGTCGCGGGGGCAGCATCGCCCGGCACGGAGTCGCCGGCCGGAGCGGAGTCGCTGCCCGGCGCCGGCGGCATGCCGAGGAGGACGCGCACGTCGGCGTCGTCGAGGGTCTCAGACTGAAGCAGGGCCTCAGTCAATTTGTCGAGCTCGGAACGGCGCTCGCGGATAATGCGATCGGCCTCGGCGCGCGCCTCGTCGAGCACGCGCCGCACCGTCGCGTCGATGACGCGGGCCGTCTCCTCCGAGTAGTCCTTGTGGCGGGCGATTTCCTTGCCGATGAAGATCGGCTCGTCCTCCTGCCCGTAGGTCACGGGCCCAAGCTCCTCGGCCATCCCGTACTCGCACACCATCCGGCGCGCGATGTCGGTCGCCTGCTGAAGGTCGGCCTTCGTGCCCGTCGTGGTCTCGCCGTAGACGAGGGACTCGGCGACGAACCCGCCGTAGCAGATCGCGATTCGGTCGCGGAGCCATCCCTTCGTCCGCGAGTAGGAGTCGGCCTCGGGCAGCGACACGGCGAGGCCGAGCGCCTGCCCGTGCGGGACGATCGTCACCTTGTGCAGGGGATCGGCGTTCTTCAGGTAGTAATGGAGAAGGGCGTGCCCGGACTCGTGCACGGCCGTCATGCGGCGGTCCTTCTCCGGCATCACGAGGGAACGGCGCGCGATACCCATCAGGAGCTTGTCACGCGCCTCCTCGAAGTCGGAGGAGTCGACCTTCTCGCGGCCCTTGCGCGCCGCGAATAGCGCAGCCTCGTTCACCAGGTTCGCGAGGTCGGCGCCGCTCATCCCGGGCGTCGCG
>JAKPSR010000438.1 GCA_029571425.1 Spirochaetota bacterium
CGACGGGCGTCCCACCGGGGTATACGAGGAGGGACCCTTGGTAGGGAAGAACCCCGGCGAGGGCGCGGAGCAAGGTCGTTTTACCGCTTCCGTTGGGCCCAATCACGCAGAGGCGCTCGCCCGCGCGGAGGGTAAGGTCTATGTCGGAGACGACGGTCTTCCTTCCGTAACCGGCCGAAAGGCCGGCCGCCCGGAGCAGGATCGGGCGCGTTTCGTCGGTCACGGTCGCGTCCTCATATCCTGCCTCGCGCGGCGCCGAGGAAAATCAGGGCGAAGACCGGCGCGCCGACGAGGGCGGTAACCGCGCCGACGGGAAGGTCGAGAGGCGAAAGCGCGACGCGGGCCGCGAGGTCGGCGAGTACCATGAACGCCCCTCCGGCGATCGCGGAGAACGGGATCAGCGCGCGGTGGCCGGGCCCTACCAATCGGCGCACGGCTTGAGGCACGGCGAGGTCCAGGAACCCGATCACGCCGACGAAGGAGACCGTGGCGCCGGTGAGGACGGAGACGATCCCGACGAGGACGCGCTTCGTCGCGATGGTCGGCACCCCGAGCGCGCGCGCTTCCTCGTCCCCGAAGGTCATGGCGTCGAGCTCGCGGCGGAGCAGGAAGGCCAGGGCTGCCGAGGCGACGAGAAGGGGAAAGAGCACGGCGACCGGTTTCCATCCCCGGAGGGCGAAGGAACCCATTTGCCAGATCACGAGGCGGGCGAGTTCCTTCCCCGACGCGGCGGATACCGCGGTCAGGATGGCGTTGACGAAGAGCGAGAGGACCATCCCGACGAGGACGATGGTGCTCCCCTCGAGCAGCGGGTCGATCGCGCGCGAGAAACGCAATACGAGCCACGCCGTCGCGACCGCGCAGAGGAAGCCGGCGACGGGGACGGTGAGGGGGCCAAGGAACGGAAGCGAGAGGCCGGAGAGAATGACGAGGCCCGCGCCGAGGGACGCGCCGGAGGAAACGCCCACGGTGAACGGCGAGGCGAGGGGGTTCTTCAGCAGGGACTGCATGATCGCGCCCGAAACCGAGAGGGCGGCGCCCGCGATCCAGGCGAGGAGGACGCGGGGCAGGCGAAGGTCCCAGACGATGCCGGCGACGGGGCCGTCGTGGGGCGCGAGGCCGCGCGCTCGCGCGGCGATGACGGCGAGTATATCTGCGGGGCCGACTGGCCCTGACCCGGCGCATAGGGCGATCGATATGACGGCGACGGTGATAGGGGCCGAGAGGATGAGGGCGAGGCGAGCCTTACTCATCGAATCTCTCCGGGTAGACCGCTCGCTCGATTTCGCGAAGCGCCTCGACGAGTTCCGGCGCGGGGCGCGCGCTCGTCCGCGGATCGATAAGGTATACCCTGCCCTCGCGAACCGCCTTCATTCCCGACCAGCCAGGCCTCGCGCGGATCTCGGCGACGGGATCGGGAAGGTAATCGACGTTCGTCAGTATTACGTCGGGGTCTCGCGAGACGATGGCCTCTGGGCCCACCGAGACCCATCCTGATAGGTCGGAAAAGACGTTGCGCGCGCCGGCCGCTTCGAGAAGCTCGTCGAGATACACCCCCTTTCCGAAGGTGTATGGCGACGGGGCGGCTTCGATCTCAAAATAGACGGATCGCCGTTTCTCGGGCGGGATCGAGGCAGCGCACTCGCGCGCCTCGGCGAAGGACCGTTCCATATCGGCGACGATCCGCTCGCCCTCCTCGCCGCGCGAGACGAGCGCCGCGATCGCGCGAACGTCCCTCGAGACGTCGGCGAGGCTCCCGCTCGTTGGTATCGAAACGACGCGGATTCCCGAGTCGGAAAGGGCGCGGAAGGGGTCGACACCGGAACTTGCCTGCGTTAGCGGGGAAACGATGAGGAGGTCAGGACTCAACGCGGCGAGGCGCTCGACGTCGGGGCGCATTAAGTCGAGGCGAAGGGTCGATTCGCTCACGCCGGGTAGCGTCGCGGACCATTGGTCGACCGCGACGAGTCGTTCGGCAAGGCCAAGGGCGGCGATAATAGAGGTCGACGAGGGTGCGAGCGAGGCTATCCGTAGGCCGCCGTCTGCTAAGGTGGCATCCTTTTTCGCGTTTTGTCGACTAGTCTGGCGCGCGCAGGACGCGAGGGCGACGGTCGCCATGAGGATCGGGAGCAATATGCGCGAGCTTCGCTTCATCCTATTACTATACTCGGCCCGTTTCTTTAGGGGCAAGGGCTGTCCGGGTTTTGTTGAAAAAGTCCATAAACTACTCTATACTAAACCCCTAATGAGGTTCTTACTCGTCTCCGATATCCACGCGAACCTGCCAGCCCTCGAGGCCTTCCTCGATTATCGCGAGTCGCGTCGCCTCTCGGGAGAGCCCGTGTATTTTCTTGGGGACTACGTGAACCTCGGCGCCTTTCCCGAAGAGACCGTGTGCCTCCTCCGCTCCCTGCCTGGCAAGGTGTACCTAGCCGGCAACCACGATCGCTATATCGTTAACGAGCGCGCCCTTGACCACAATCCCTATTTCGGCAACCCGCAAGGCGTCATCCATTGCCGCTGGACCCGCGACCAGCTCAGCGCTGAAAACCGCGCGTGGCTCGCCGCCCTCCCTACCAGGCATCAGTTCGACGCCGATGGTTGCCACGTCGACATGATACACGGGCGGCATGGGTCGGACGAGGAGACCCTCGACGAGACCAAGATCGAGACCGATCGGCGCGTCGCCTATATCTGCGGGCACACCCACGTCCCGCGAAACCAGCGCGTCGGGCTTGCCCATATCTTCAACCCCGGAAGCCTTGGTAAGCCGCTTGATCGCGATAATCGCGCGTCTTTCGGCATCGTGACCGTGGTCTCTGGCGAGGCGAGCCTCGAGGTGATCCGCGTCGAGTACGACATCGACCGAGCGGTTAACGCCCTCGAGGAGCGCGACGTTCCCTGGCGAGCCGGCATCATGCGAAGCCTTAAGGCCGCCGAGTATACCGATGAGGACTGATCCCTTGCGCATTTTCCTCGCCGGCGACGTCTTCGGGCCCGTGGGTCTTCGGGCGATCCAGTCGTTGCTTCCCCCGTTCCTCGCGTCGGAGAGCGTCGATTTCTGCGTCGTGAACGGCGAGAACGCGACCGCCGGCATCGGTGTCTCGGACGAGGACGCGCGCGCCATTCTCGCCGCCGGCGCCGACGCCATAACCGGCGGGAATCACAGCTTCGAGAAGCGCGACTTCTGGCCCGTCCTCGCGGATAACCCGGCCGTCCTGAGGCCGATGAATTTCCCCGAGGCCCCAGGACGCGGCGCCGCCGTCTTCGAGAAGGCGGGCGTCCGGGTCGCCGTCCTGAACATTCAGGGGCGGGAGGATATGTACCCGCTCGATTGCCCCTTCCGCGCGGCCGACGCCGCCGTCGCCGCCTGGGAGGCCGAGTCCGTTCCTCCGATCGTCCTTATCGATTTTCACGCCGAGTCGAACCAGGAAAAGGAAGCCCTTGCCCTCGCCTTCGCGGGCAAGGTCGCGGCGGTCGTCGGTACCCATACCCACGTGCAAACCGCCGACGAGCGCGTCCTCCCCGGCGGGACCGCCTACATCACCGACCTCGGCATGACAGGCCCGCTTCGCTCGGTCATCGGGGTCGATCCCGCCCTCGCGATCAAGCGAAACGTCACCCAAGTCCTTTATCGCATGGAAATGGCCCAGGGCCCTGCCGCCCTCCGCGGCCTCCTTGTCGAGATCGATCCCGCGACCCGTCGTGCCCTTTCCGCCCGCCGAATCGAGATTGTCGAAAAATAGGTTGAAAAACCGATATTGCGAATAAATCTTTTGTACTAATCCACTTTAATACGATTGAAAAGCCGCCAAGCTGAGATACTGTTTCTCCTATCTTTTGTGTAATACGTGGAGGTTTTCTATGCGCACGATTATGCGCGCTGTGTTTGGCATTACGCTTGGGGCGCTCGTCGCATGCGCTCTCGTTTCTTGCTCATCGTCAAGCGGTGGCGACAATCCCGTCCTTCCTGACCAGCAGGGAGCGACGATAGCCGACCAGGCGATCGCGACGGAAGCGGCGCTTCGGTCTATCCCGACGACCTACATCAACGCGGCGCGGAATAACTTCGAGGTCGCGTACTGGCACACGAGCCATGGTACGCACGTTACCTACGGGGTGTTTGGTCTTGAGCAGTTCCGCGCCGGAGACTCGACCCTATTCTCGGTGAGCTCGAACGACGAGGCGGGGAGTCTTTACTTTAGAGATTATTACGGGAATACCGACTATAGCTGGGCCGATCTTTCGCAAACCGATACTGCGAATGGATGGGCGACATGGGTGGATCAGTGCCGCACCTGGCTTGAGGCTAATCAGAGCACCGATATCTTCATGTGGTCCTGGTGCGACATCGCCGGCCACAATGTTTCCAATTACCTGGCTTCGATGCAGACCCTGATCAACGAGTATGGCGTTGGGGGGACGAAGGTCGGCTCAGGCAGGGCGCGCGCGAAGCCGGCAACCTTTATCTTTATGACCGGGCACGGAAACCCCGGCGATAACCTCGGCTCCGGGCGCCCTCGGGACCAAGCCTAGCTCATCGTCGACTACTGCACCGCGCATGGCTACTACTGCATTGATTACTACTCGATCGACACCCATACGATGGACGGCACCTACTACGACGACGCGGGCGACGATAGCAACTCGGCCGCCTATGCCACCGCTACCGGTTCAGCGACGGGGCGATTCTATACCGATTGGCAAAACGCCCACGCGGGTGATTGGTTTTTTAATCGGGATACCGGCGGTAATATCCAGACCGGCGACCATTGCTCCCAGTACATCACCGCGAACCGCAAGGCGTACGCCTTTTGGTGGATCCTGGCGCGGGTCGCGGGTTGGGATGGTAACTGATATAAGACTTGTTTAGAACTTGTCGCGCGAGAGGGGTGTGCCGATCCACACCCCCTCGGCGCCAAGGTACTCGCGGCGCTGTCCCTCGATAAGGAACTGGACTGATTTGACGGTGGGGAACGCGGTTGCCGTGAACACTACCTGGGCGAGCTGGCCGAGGTATCCCTCAATCCCGTATTGATTGAACTGAAACTCCTCGCTGACGTTAATCGTCGCGACCCCATCCTTGACGGTGGCCGAGAGGAGCCGCGTGCCGGTCGGGATCAAGGACCGAAGGCCCTTGCCCGACTCGGCGGAGTTCGTCCCGGCGAAAAGCGCGCCGAGGGCCTCGCTCATCGGCGAGTCGGTTTTCGGGATCGCGCGGGTTATCTCGCGGCGGACCACGCGCCCGTCCGAGTCGATCGTGACGAAGAACAGGGACGCGTTTCGGGTGGCGGGCTGCGTCTGCTTCGGTTTCTCCGAGGTTTGCTTTTGCGCCACGGGCTTTTCCGGTGCGGGCTTCGCGGTCGGTTTATCAGTCGTTTTTTCCGTCGTCTGTTTGGGCGTGGTTTTTTCGGGAGCCTTTTCGGGTTCGGGCTTTTTATCGGTCGTGGAGGGCTTCTCGGTCTGTGTCTCGGCCGGTTCGGCGCTTCCGTCGCCGGCGGGCTTTTCCGTCGTCGTCGCGGGCTCGACGGTGGGCACCGTTTTTCCGGTCATCTCGACCTTGTGGCGGCCCTTAAAGAAATCGGCAGCCCCGGTCTTCGCGAGCACCTCGGTTATCGTCTTCTTGTTCAGGAAGAAAAGGATGATGACGAGGAGGATGATCGCTATCCAAAAGAGGCACCCGAGAGAGGCTTGTTTTCGCTTGCTTCGTTTCTCCGCCATGACGCCATGATACGCCGATTCAACCCTGTTTGCAAGGCCAGTCATTTCCGGTATAATCGAAGGGTGATAACCATTGAAGGGCTTTCTGCCTCCCGGGGCATCGCCATTGGCCCTGTTTTTTGCCTCGTCGAAGAGGGCGCGCCGGCGATACCGCGACATTCCATCCCCCCCGAGGCCGTCGACGGCGAATGGAAGCGCTTCGAGGAAGCCCTGTCGCGCTCGCGCGACGAGATCGTCGCGCTGAAGGACGGCGGGCCTGGCGAGCAGGCTGCAATTTTCGACGCACACCTGATGATGCTCTCCGATCCTGAGTTTATCCCCGCCGTGCGCGCCGCCCTTTCCCGCGACCTCGTCAACGTCGAGGCCGTGCTCGCCGATAAGGTCGGCGAGGCCGCGGCGACCTTGCGCGCGACGGGCGACGCTTACCTCGCCGAGCGGGCCGTCGATATCGAGGACGCGTTCGGCCGCGTTTCCGCGCATCTCGCGCGTCTCGACTCCCGCGCCGCCGCGCGCTTCGTCCCTCCCGGCTCCATCGTCGTGGCCCGAAACATCAAGCCCTCCGAGGCCCTGTCGCTTAAGGACTCCGGCCTCGCCGGGATCGCCCTCGAGGAGGGCGGGGCGACGAGCCACGTCGCCATCCTCGCCCGCTCCTGGGGTATCCCCGCCGTTATGGGCGCCCGCGGCCTACTCGGCGCCGCAGGCGACGGCGAAACCGTCATACTCGACGCCCATGACGGTCTCGTGATCGTCTCGCCGGCTTCCGATCAGCTAAACCACTATCGGTCCCGGGCGCAGGCCGACCGCGTCCTTCGCGAGGAGGAGGTGTCGCGCGCCGCCTTGCTCGCGGAAGAGCCCGCGACGACCGCGTGCGGGACGCCGCTCTCCTTTCGCGCGAACATCGCCCTCGCGAGCGAGGCGGGGTCGGCGCGTGCGGCGGGAGCCCGCGGCGTCGGTCTCTTTCGGTCCGAGTTCCTCTTCCTCTCGTCCGCGCGGCTTCCCGACGAGGATGAGCAGTACGCGGCGTATCGGGAGGCGGTCGAGGCGGCCGACGGGGATCCCGTGGTGATTCGCACCCTCGACGCGGGCGCCGACAAGATGCTCGCCGAGCAGGGCGAGCTTCGCGAGCGGAATCCCCTGCTCGGCTGGCGCGCCCTCCGGTACTGCCTCGACCGCCGGGACCTGTTCAAGACGCAGCTCCGCGCCCTCGCGCGCGCGAGCGCCCACGGCGACCTTCGCGTGATGTTCCCGATGGTCTCGTCGGTCGAGGAGCTCGACGCCGCCCTCGACGTGCTCGACGAGGCGCGCGAGGAATGCGCGCGCGACGGCTCGCGTTTCAATCCCGAGATGAAGGTTGGGGTGATGGTCGAGATACCGTCCGCCGCCGTCTGCGCCGACCTTCTCGCGAAGCGGGCCGACTTCCTCTCGATCGGGACGAACGACCTGATTCAGTACACGATGGCGGTCGATCGCGAGAACGCGAAGGTCGCCCATCTATTCGACCAATACTCGCCGGCCATCCTTCGCCTCGTCAAGCGCACGATCGACGCGGGCAGGGACGCCGGAATCGAGGTATCCCTGTGCGGGGAGATGGCGGGCGACCCCGAGGCGACCGTCCTTCTCCTTGGGCTTGGGCTCCGCTCGTTCAGCATGGACGCGGGGCGGCTCCCCTCGGTGCGCGAGGTCGCGGGCAGGGCGACGATCGCCGACGCCGAGGCGCTCGCCTCCGCGGCGCTCTCGCTTTCGGCGGCGCGCGAGGTGCGGAAGCTCGTGCAAGAAAGGATGCGCGCCTATGCGTGAAGAAGAAAACGACGGCCTCGAGCGAACATTCGACGAGGACAAGACCTACCGCAACCTGCCCCTCGTGGTGATCGTCGGACGGCCGAACGTCGGGAAGTCGACGCTCTTTAACCGGTTCCTCCACAAGCGGCGGGCCATCACCGACCCGACCCCCGGCGTGACTCGGGACCCGATCGAGGAGACGGCCTTCGTCGCGGGTAAGCCCGTGCGCCTCGTCGATACCGGCGGCTTTAAGCTGGAGCGCGATCCTGGCACGCCCGAGTCCGTCCTCGACGAACTCGTCGTCGAGAAAACCATCGCGGCCCTGAAGCGGGCGGACGAGATACTTCTCCTGCTCGAGGCCGGCGAGCCGACCGCCGAGGATGAGGAGTTTATCGCCCTCTTGAGGCCTTACTGGGACAAGCTCCTCGTTGCCGTCAACAAGACCGAGGGCGGCCGCCGCGAGTCCGAGGCGTGGAATTTCCTCCGGTTCGGGTTCGAGGAAGTTCTCTTCGTCAGCGCCGAGCACGGCGACAACATCATCGAGCTCGGCGAGGCTATCGTGAAGCGGCTCGACTTCTCGGCCGTCGAGGAGGGCGAGGAGGAAGACTGCATCCGCGTCGCCATCGTCGGCAAGCCGAACACCGGCAAGTCGACGCTCGCGAACCGCCTTACCGGCACCGAGGCCTCGATCGTCTCCGAGATCGCCGGGACGACGCGCGACGTTGTCGAGGGCGAATTCACCTGGAAGGGAAGGCATTTTCGCGTCCTCGACACCGCCGGGATCAGGCGGAAGTCGCGCGTCAAAGAGGATATCGAGTACTATTCGGTGAATCGCGCGATCAAGAGCCTTCGCGACGCCGACGTCGTTTTCCACATGATCGACGCGACCGAGGGTCTCGCCGAGCAGGACAAGAAGATTATCTCGCATGCGACCGAGCAGGGTCTCGCCGTCGTCTTCGTGCTCAATAAGTGGGACTTGATGGGCGACGACCGAAAGGCCTTCAAGGACGCCGAGCGAAACATGAAGGTGATGTTTGGGCAGATGGAGTACGCGCCGGTCCTTTCCCTTTCCGCGCTCGAGGGGACCGGGATTAACGAGCTTCTGTCGACGGCGACCCGGCTCTTCGATCAGCTGACGAAGAAGATCGATACTTCGGCGCTGAACCTGGCGCTCTCTGATTGGGTCGCCGCGTCGCCGCCCCCGCAGGGCCGCGCGAACAAGTTTAAGGTGAAGTACATGGTGCAGACGGGCGCGCGCCCGGTGCGCTTCATGCTCTTCGCCTCGCGCCCCGAGGCCGTGTCCCTCTCCTATCTCGCGTACCTCCGCAACCGAATCCGGAAGGACCTCGGCTTCGCCGAGATACCGGTGGTTCTCGAGGTCAAGGGAAGCCGCAAGCGCTGGGAACAGCGCGAAGGATAGCGGGATGGCCGAGTTCACGATCGGGGAGGTCGAGCGACTTACCGGTCTCAAGGCCCACGTCCTCCGATACTGGGAGGAGGCGATTCCCCTGATACGGCCCCGCAAGGACGACCAGGGCAGGCGGTTTTACCGGGAGCGCGACATCGAGCTGATACAGCGGGTGCGCTACCTGGTGCAAGAACGAAAATACAGCCTTGAGGGCGCAGGCGAGCGCCTTCTTTCGGAACTGACGGACGAGCGTCTCGCCGAGCCGCGGGCGCGGATCGACGAGGCCCGCGCGGAACTAATCAATTTATACGCCCTTGTGCGTAAATGGGAAGAACGATGAGCAAGGAAACTGAGGGGCCGAAGAAGCCCTTTTACGAGGATATCGTCGCGAAGAGAACGCGGCGTTCGCGGTTGGGAAAGGCGAAGGAAGGCGAGCGCTCTGCCCGAGATACGGATAGGGCGCGCCCGTTGGCGGGGGACGATCGATCGCGCCGTGCCGCTCCGCCTCGTGCCGAGGGACGCCGGCCTGTAGCGCGTGATGCCGCGCGGGGCGCCGTGCCCCGTGACGCGGAGCGCCGACCCACTCGGCCCGCAGAGCGGCCTGTTCGTGACGGCTTCGTTCCACCGCCTCTCGGCATGCCAGTCTTCGCGGCGGGCGACGATCTTGGCTCTACGTCTCGTTCGCTGATCGATTCCTTTTTCGAGATCGCGCAGGGCGTCTTGCCGCTCGACGGGAAGAAGACCGCGTCCCTTCCTCAGGAGATCCGCGAGCTCTCGCACGGCCTGACGGACGAGCGCGGGGAGCGCCGCGTCGGGTACATGAACGATCGTGCCACCCTCTCGGCGTACGTGCGTTACTTCATGTGGTGGAATCTCGTGCGCCTGGCGCGCCTCTTCGCGCGCCTTCCGCTTGACCTCGCCGACGGCGACGTTGCGGTCGACATTGGCTCCGGGCCGCTGACGGTTCCGATCGCCCTTTGGATGGCGCGCCCCGATTTGCGCGCGCGCAAGATTACCTGGTACTGCGTGGATATCTCCTCGTCGGCGCTCGCCGCGGGTGAGGAACTCTTCCTCTCGGTCGTGGCGCGCACCGCCGCCGAACCCGGTTCGGGGGATAGGCCTGACCCGTGGCAGATCGTCCGCGTCAAGGGCGAGTGCGGCGTGTCGATCAGGAAGCGAGCCTCTCTGGTGGTCGCGGCGAACGTCTTTAACGAGCTCTTCATGGATAGCCCTGAGCCGATTGAGGCCCTGGCGAAGCGGCAAGCCGCGGACCTTTCGAGCTACGCGGCCGACGGCGCGGGCGTACTCGTCGTGGAGCCGGGCGTCCCGCGCGCGGGTCGTTTCGTCTCGCTCTTCCGCGATTCGCTCGCGCGCCTCGGATTCGTCCCTCGCTCGCCCTGCCCGCACGAAGGTGCCTGCCCATTTCCCGGGCTTCGGCACGGCAAGTGGTGCCATTTCGTTCTCGACGCGACCGAGGCTCCCGCTCGGCTTCGCAAGCTCTCCGAGGATGCGGGTATCCCGAAGGACCGCGCCGCGCTTTCGTTCGTGTACTCGGCGCGGGTCGCGTCGGGCAAATCAACTGGGGATGCGAGCGAAGACGAGGATGTCGCCGACACACCGCGCACGGAGATCGCGTCTTCCGCGCTCGAGCGGGTCTCCAAGCTCGCCGCCGACGCCTCGGTCCTCGAGGTGCGCGTCGTCTCTGATCCCATCAGACTGCCGGAGCGACGCTCGGGCAGGTACGGGTGCTCGGAGATCGGGATGGTGATGCTGACGGGGAATTATGGTGCGGCGAATTTCCTCGATGGGCTCGCGTCGGGCGATCTCGTTCGGGTCGCGGCGCCGAATCCCAAGCGGATCGAGCGGGATCAGAAGACCGGCGCGATCCTCATTCCTCTCGGTCGCTCTCCCCGGCGAGAGGATCGGTCGTAAAGAGCTTGGCGAGCTGCTTTCGCGTCGCGTCCAAATCCTTCGGGTAGGGCGCGACGAGGACCAGCGGCTCACCGGTCCCCGGGTGGGCAATCTCCATCCTCCGCGCGTGCAGGGCGAGTCTGTCGAGGAGCGGGCGCTCCTCGAACTCGTCTCCCCGCCACGATCGCTTAACCTTCGACAGCAATAGAGGTTCCCCGGTCCCGTACAGCGGGTCGCAGGCGATCGAGAGCCCGATCGCCTGCAGGTGCGCGCGTATCTGGTGCGTGCGGCCGGTGATCGGTCGCGCCTCGATCCAGCTATAGGGACCCGCGGGGCCGATGTATCGGAACAGGGTGCGCGAGTCCTTTCCCTTTCGCCGGTCGACGACCGTGCGGTGGCGCGTGTCTCCGTCTGCGCGCAACGGCAGGTCGACCTCCGTCTCGTCCCACGAAGGCCGGCCATGCACGAGGGCGTGATAGGTTTTCGACACGAGGCGCTGCTCGAACGAGACGCTGACGGCGCGATGCGCGTTCTCGTTGAGCGCGTAGAGCACGAGTCCGGAAGTGTCCTTGTCGATGCGGTGGCAGGCGTAGAGCCGCTGCCCCTCGGAGATGAGCGCGGCGGACGCGAGAAGGTCGAGGCGCGGGGCGTCGGGGTCCCAGCGGTCGGCCGCGACGAGGAGTCCCGGCGCCTTGTTGAGGACGATGATGTCGTCGTCGCGGTGGACGACGGTGAAAGGTTCCTGCTTGCGCATGGAAAGACTATAGCAGAAAGCCGCCCGGCGCGCCATCGGGTATTCGAATCGTGAAGACGCTCCCTTCCCCCTCGACGCTCCGCGCGGAGGCCTCGCCGCCGTGCGCGAGCGCGATGTGCCGTACGATGGACAGGCCAAGCCCCGTGCCGCCCCGGTCGCGCGTGCGGCCCCGGTCGACGCGGTAGAACCGCTCGAAAACGCGGGCGAGGTCGCGCGACGGGATGCCCGGGCCGTCGTCCGACACGGATATCTCGAAGTCGCGCTGTCCTTCGGCGCCCTCGATCACGCGCGCGGATATCTCGACATGACCGCCTTCTCGACCGTACGCGATCGCGTTCTGGAGGAGATTGGCGACGGCTTGCTCCATCAAGCCTGGGTTGAGGCGCACGATGAGGCCAACGGGGATGTCGAGGGATATCGACGTCCCGCGCTTGCTCGCCGCGTCCGCGCAGAGCTCGACGACACCGGCTATCAGGGACTCGACGGAGGTTTGCGCGCGCTCGATCGGCTCGCCTCCCTCGCGCTCGAGTCGGGAAATCGTCAGGAGGTCGTCGATGATCGCGGTAAGCCGGCGTGATTGGCCCTCCATAATTGAAAGGAAGCGGGCCGCCGTCTCGCGGTCGTCGATCGCCCCGTCCCGCAGGGTCTCGATGAAGCCTTGTATGGACGTGATCGGGGTTTTGAGCTCGTGCGAGACGTTCGCGACGAAATCCCGCCTGATCCGCTCAAGCCGGCTGAGACGGGTAACGTCGGTAAGCACGAGAAGTCGCGCCCCCGAGTCTACGGCGCCGAGGCGAAGGCGAAGCGTGCGCATTTCGCCCGTTCGCTCGTCGCGAAGCTCGACCGTCATCCCCTCGGCATCCGCCTCGCCCGCGCGCGCAGCGTCGGCGATCTCGGTGTTTCGAACGAGGCGGAGGAGATCCATTCCGCGTGCCTGCTCCGGCTCGATTCCGAAGAGACGTCCTGCGGCAGTATTGGCGCGAAGTACGGTGCCTGATTCGGCGAAGACGATAAGGGCGTCGCTCATCCCGGCGAGGATGGCTTCGGTTTCGCGGTTCCGCGCGTCGAGTTCGCTCATTCGTTCGCGTAAGTTTCGCGACATGGCGGCGAAGGCCCGCTCGAGCTCGGCGAGCTCTACCGTCGGGGCGCTTTCGGGCGGGAGTATTGATTCGTCTTCGGGGCCGGTTTTCGCCGGGCTTCCCGTCCCGGTTGCCCATGCGCGCGTCGCGGCGTCGAGTCGCTCGAGCGGTCGCGTGATGCCCCGCGCGAGCACGGAAGCGGCCGCGAAGGCGATCGCTAGGGTTGCGAGCGAGACCGCCAAGAGGCCGAGCGCGAACCGACGCGCGGCGAGTCTGGCGTACTCGACGCTTACGGCGAGGCGAAGGGCGCCGCCTCGGTAGGGGAGGGCCAGGTAGACGAGTTCGGCGTGCAGGGTGTCGCTTCGCCTGACGGCGACGCCCTCCCTTCCCGCGAGGGCCTCCGCGACCTCGGGTCGGGCGATGTGGTTCTCGAGGCGGTCGGCGGGGGCGCTTGAGTCCGCGATCACGGCGCCGTCGGGGGCGATCAGGGTGACGCGTATGCCTGGGCTCTTCCCCGCTTCCGCGAGGGCGACGCGGGCCGTCCTGGCGTCGATGGCTATACCAGAGCGCTCCGCGGCGTCGAGGGCGCGGACCAGGGCGCCGGCCGCGTGACGCAGGTTATCCTCTGTTTGCTTTAAGGCGGTCGCCCGGATCGCGAGAAGGCCCGCGGTCGAGAGGGCGACGGTCGCCGCGGCGAGAAGGGCGGCCGTCCCGCGAAAGAGATAGCTAGCCGTCCTCATGTCCGCTCATCCCTCATGCGATACCCGATCCCGCGCACGGTCTCGACGACTTCGGCGCGGTCCCCGAGCTTCTTTCGTATGCTGAGTATCTGCACGTCTATCGAGCGCTCGGTCACGGGATAGGAAGAACCTTTGACCGCGCTGATGATCTGGGAGCGCGAGAACACCCTTCCGGGGTTGCGGGCGAGGAACTCGAGTATCTGGAATTCGGTCACGGAGAGCGCGAGCGTTGCGCCGTCAAGGAACGCCTCGTGGCGGTCGGGGTTGAGGGATATACCCTGCGCGTTGACGGTACCTCCGGCGTTTGGCTCGTCCGCGGCCGTCTGTCGCCTGAGCGCCGCCCGCACGCGCGCGGCGAGGACCCGCGGCGAGAAGGGTTTCGTCACGTAGTCGTCGGCGCCGAGCTCGAGCCCCAAAACCACGTCCGCGTCCTCCGTTTTCGCCGTCAGCATGATGATCGGGATGCGCCCGGTTTCAGGGTCTTCCTTTAGCCTTCGGCAGACGTCGAGGCCGCTGATCCCGGGGAGCATGAGGTCGAGGATGATCACGTCGGGCTTGTCCTTGCGCGCCGCGCGGATCGCTTCCTCCCCGGACGAAACGGAGACGACGGCGAAACCCTCTTTCGCGAGGTTGTAGGATACTAGTTCGCGGATCGACTCCTCGTCGTCGCAGGCGAGCACTCGTTCGTTTCCCATGAACCAAACCTACTGTAGGTGCGTCGCCCGTGTCGAGGCCTTTTTTCGGTTTAACCGAATTTTAACCGAACGGTAACTGGCGGCTCACCGCCCGCGAGTATGTTTTGGCCATCATTGGTTTCGGAGGAAACGCATGAAAAAGATCCTTGCCATCGCCTGTGTCGCCGCCATCGCCTCGGCGGCCTTCGCCGGGGAGCTTTCGGGCTCCTTCACCTTCGGGGGCTCGACCACCGTCCAGCCGATCGCGAACGCCGCCATCGAGCAGTTCGTGCGAGCGAACCCGAAAGTTCGCATCACCTATGAGGGGCTCGGCTCAAGTACCGGCCTCAAGCAACTCGCGGAGGGAACGATCAGCCTCGCCGGGTCGTCCCGCGACCTCAAAAAGGCGGAGCTTGATTCTGGCCTCGTGCCGGTAGTCGTCGCTCGCGACGCGCTTGCCGTCGTCGTCAACAAGGACGTCTCGATCGCGAATCTCTCGGCGGACCAACTCGCCGCGATCTACGCGGGGACCATCACTAACTGGAAGGAAGTCGGCGGGAAGGACGAGGCGATCGTCGTCGTGAACCGGGACGAGACCTCCGGAACCTTCGGATCGTTCAAGGAACTCGTGCTCGACAAGCGTAAGCTCTCGTTCGCCCGCAACGCGATCGTCGCCAAGGAAAACGGCGAGGTTGCCGCGAAGGTAGCCTCCACGCCGGGCGCGATCGGGTACGTGGGCCTCGGGTTTGTCGAGGAGGTGACGAAGGCGGGGGGAAAGGCCCTGACGATCGACGGGGTCGCCGCTTCCGTGAAGACCACCCTCGACGGCAGCTATCCGCTTTCGCGGAGCCTCTATCTCGCGACGAAGGGAAAGGCGAAGGCGGGGAGCGTCGAGAAGGCGTTCATCGACTTCCTTCTCTCGCCGCGCGGCAAGGCGATCGTCAAGGAAGCGGGATTCGTCCCGCCGCGGAAGTGAGGATAGGGCGGTGACGCGGACCACGAGCGCGCGCCGGCTCCTCGAGCGAGGGGTCGAGCGCGCCTTCCTGGGGTCGGCCCTCGTCTCGATATCGAGCGTCGTGCTGATGACCCTGTTCATCTTCAGGAGCGGCCTTCCGCTCTTTCGCGAGGTCTCCGTCGCCTCCTTCCTTTTCTCGGCGGACTGGAACCCAAGCGCGGCCGAGCCCCGATATGGCATCCTGGCGTTCGTCGTGGGATCCTTCTTCGTTACCGCGCTTGCCCTGGCGGTCGCGGTACCAATCGGGATCTCGACGGGCGTGTTCATCGCCGAGATGGCCGGACGTCGCGCGGGGGCTATCCTTCGCTCGACGGTCGAGCTTCTTGCGGGGATACCTTCTGTCGTGTACGGCCTCTTCGGCATCTACTGCGTGGTCCCCCTCGTTAGGGCCGCCTTCGGCGGGAATGGGTACTCCGTCCTCGCCTCGGCCTTGATCCTGGCCGTGATGACCCTGCCGACCATCGTGAACATGACCGAGGTCTCCGTGCGAAGTTTGCCCCGCGAGCTTCGCGAGGGCTCGTACGCTCTCGGGGCGACGAAGTGGCAGACGATCGCCGGGGTGCTGCTTCCCGGCGCGCGCTCGGGCATCGTCGCCGGGGTCGCCCTCGGGATGGGCCGCGCCGTCGGCGAGACGATGGCCGTGCTTCTCGTCGGCGGGAACGCGCCGGTGATGCCGACGGGTCCGTTATCGATGGTACGAACCCTTACGATGAACGTGATCACGGATATGTCGTACGCGGAGGGCACTCATCTTTCCGCGCTTTTCGCGACCGCCATCGTCCTTTTCGGCTTTATCCTCGCCCTTAACCTTTTCGTCCAGCTCGCGCTTCCCCGCGCGGGAAAGGAGCGCGCGTGAAATCGTACGCGAGGCGGCGTCGCCGCCTTTCCGAGATGCTTGCCGTGTCCTTCGTCCGGCTTGCGGCCGCCTTTACGGTGGTCGCCCTCGTTTCCATACTCGGCTACGTCCTCGCGCGTGGCTTTTGGAAAAGCAACCGGATGCTCTATCCCGTGCTTTCGTCCCGTATCGACTCCGTCTCCGGCCTTTCGCTTATCGTGAATACGGAAGCGCGGCTTGATGAGGTATCCTTTCAGGTCTTGCAGGGCGCTTTCACCGACGAGTACACCACTTGGAAAAAAATCGACGGTCGGGACCTTGACTTCTTCCCTTATCTCGCCGACGACATCGCGGACCCTGCGGCCGCCCTCGGCGTCGATGAAGTTGGCTACCTCGTCGAGGTTCCCGGGGACACCTCAGTAACCGTCGCGTCCGTCGCCGCCCGATCGGGCTCCCTTGCCCTCGTGGATTCGCGCGCGTTCGCCGCCCTCGACTCGGCCGCGCGGGATTCCGTGCGCGTCGTTCCCGTGCGCGACCTCTCGCTCGCCGTCAGCCCGTCGGTAACCGAGCTTCGCGAGAACACCCAGCTCTCCGTCATCGACGAGGGCGCCGTCGCGCGCCTTTTCTCGGGCGACGTCGCGGACTGGGCGGCCCTCGGCGGCCCCTCGCTGCAAGTTCGCCCCCTGCTTCCGCCTCCTGGGCATCCACTCTCGGATCGACTTCGCGACCTTGGCCTTCTCGCTCGCGTCTCGACCGCCGCGTTCGCCTGCGCCGATTGGGACGCGTATCTCTCGCTACTGGCTGAGACACCAGGCGCCGTCGCCGTCGTTCCCGCGGTCGACGCCGCGCGTCTTGGCCTTGATACCATTGAGCTCGCGCGCGTCGAAAGCGGGTGGAACCTCTCGCTCCGCTTCCTTTTCGACGCCCCGCGCGACTCGGGCAAGATCGGCGGGATCTCCACCATTATCGTCAATACCGTCGCCATGATCCTGCTCACCCTGCTCTTCGCAGTGCCGCCCGGGATCGCCGCCGCCGTCTACCTCGTTGAATACGCGCGCGAGGGGCGCCTGGTTCGCGCGATCCGCATCGGCACGGAGACGCTCGCCGGCGTCCCGTCCATCATCTTCGGTCTCTTTGGTATGCTCGTTTTCGTGCAGGGGCTTGGCTGGGGCATCTCGCTCCTCTCGGGGTCGCTGACCGTTACTCTTATGATCCTCCCGACGATCGTGCGTTCTGCCGAGGAGGCGCTGAAGTCGGTGCCGCGCTCCCTCTCCGAGGGAAGCCTCGCCCTCGGGGCAACGAAGGTGCAGACGATATTCCGCGTCGTCTTGCCCGCGGCCTTCCCCGCCATCGCCTCCGGGATCATCCTCGCCGCCGGCCGCGCCCTCGGCGAGACGGCCGCCCTGATCTACACAATGGGCTCGAACTACAACTTGACCCGCGGTCTTTTCGACTCGACGCGAACCCTCGCCACCCACGTCTACCTGATCATCGCAGAGGGCATTTCGTCGGATCGCGCGTTCGCCTCCGCCGCCGTGCTCGTCTTTCTCCTTCTCGCCGTCAACGGCGCCGCGCGTTGGCTCATCGGCTGCGTGGGCCGGATGGCGCGGGTCTAAGCCCCGCGGCCGCGTTGCCCCATCCCCCGTTCGGTTGTATATTAATGTCGAGGGATGAAAGATGGCTGAGTTTTTTCTTTCGTTTTTCGCGTATAGCGTCGTCGGTTGGGTGTCTGAGGTTTTGTACTGCTCGGTTCAGGAGCGGCGCCTCGTCAACCGCGGATTCCTGCGAGGCCCTTGGTGCCCGGTGTATGGCTTCGGCGGCGTGCTTGTGGTCACTCTTTTGTCGCCGCTCGCCGAGAGCGTCGTCGCGCTCTTCCTCGCCGCGGCGTTGCTGACGACCGCCGTCGAGTACGCGACGGGCTGGCTCCTCGAAACGCTCTTTCAAACGCGCTGGTGGGATTACTCGCGCTATCGGCTGAACATCAAGGGACGCGTATGCCTCGTGAACTCGGTTCTCTTCGGCATTATGGGCGCGCTCGGCGTGATCGTGCTCGACCCGCTCGTCGATAAGGCGATCGCCCTCGTCCCCGAAGATCTCGTAGCCCCGGTCGCCCTCGGCCTATACACGCTGATGATGCTCGACCTCGCGCTCACGGTTAAGGAGATCGTTCGCCTCGACGAGAAGCTCGCCCGGCTCTCCGACTTCGTCGAGTCACTGCGCGAGCGGATCGACTTCGCGGAGTGGTTCAACGAGCGCGACCTTGCGGCGAGCTTCGAGACGCTGCGCGAGCGCGCCCGCG
>JAKPSR010000146.1 GCA_029571425.1 Spirochaetota bacterium
TATCCACAGCCTTTTTCTCACGGAGAATGACTACATCGAGTTCGTCAGCGGCGAGGTCCGTTTCGACGAGATCGAGCTCAGAGTCGTCGATATCCGGAAAGGCGACAACTTCTGGAAGATAGCGCGCGATAACGGGGTGAACATCGACACGCTCATCGGCGCCAACCCGCACTGGGACACGCTCACGGCGAGAATCAACCAGCGCATCATAGTGCCGTCGAAAGTGGGGGTGCTCAATTTCATCACCGACCGGTCCGAAATCGGTGAAATCGCCGAGCTTTACGGCGTTGACCGCTCGAAGATAGCCGTCCAGAATCTTTCTCCGCTGCACTGGGTCTTCGCGCTGTTCCGAAGCGAAAGGAAGCCGGCGGCCGTCTTCATTGAAGGGGCCCGCCCCATAACTCATACCATGACTCCGGACATGGCGCGGAAGTACGCGCTCCGCGAGATGTTCCGCTCGCCGCTCGCCGGGCGCTTCAGCTCGCACTTCGGCGGGAGGATGCACCCCATCTTCAGGCAGTACGGCTTCCACAACGGCGTCGACATCGCAACCGCTCACGGCACCCCGGTCGGCGCGTCGTGCGAGGGTGTCGTTACGGCGACCGGATGGATGGGGGGCTACGGAAAGGCCGTCATTATCGATCATCCGAAAGGCTACCGCACGTTGTACGGCCATCTTTCATCTATACACGTCCGACCGGGACAGAGGGTCGCCCCGGGACGCATTATCGGCAGAGTGGGCTCAACCGGATGGTCGACGGGGCCGCACCTGCATTTCACGCTCTGGCACAACGGACGGCTGATCAATCCGCTCTCGGTACTCTGGTAGCGCCCGCAATCGGACATTCCGTCTGCAGGCCTTAAAATCCGTTCCCGTCCCGTGCAAGACGACGTTCAGGAACCGAATATCTCGTCGAGCGAAACCGAAAGACCGCGGAGCGTTTTACTTTTCAGCGTGTCGCCGGGGGCGTAGACCCCGGGCCTGCCGTATCCGCCGTCTTTCCCGGCGGTAAAAACCAGTACCAGGCGCATCGAATCGCCCTCGCCCGGAAAGACGATCCAGTATTCCTTGACCCCGTGCCGCTCGTAGAGCGAAAGCTTCTCCTTCATGTCCCTGGACGCGGTAACCGGTGACGCGATCTCAATGACGAGGTCAGGCGCCCCGGCGCAGCCGCGCTCGTCGAGCTTCCGGGGATCGCACACAACCACTATATCCGGCTGTACCACCGTGGCGATGTCCTCATCGCGCTCGCTTCCGTCGGCCAGGCGCACGTCGAAGGGAGCGGCGTAAACACTGTAATGTCGGCCATGCAAATGTCCGGCGATGATGACGGAAAGCTTCATGGAAATTTCCTGGTGCTTTCGGGAGGGCGCGGGCGTCATATCATAGGGGATGCCGTCGACGAGCTCGAAGCGGCGGGTGTCATTCCAGCGCAGATAGTCGGCGTAGGAATGCCTGCCGGAAACTTTTCGTGCCGTGTTCATGGTTCCGCCGTTCTCTTCCCGGCGGAAAGATAGGCTCGTCGCGAGCCTGTGTCAAGATTGAAAATAATCTCGAAATACTATTGACATATTTGTCCGAAAAAATACACTTACACAAAACATGTACGAATTTCGGCGACCATTCCCCGAACGGCCTTCGCGAGGTTTCAATGATATACGGCGTCGACGCGGGCAGTAAGTTTTTAAAGATCGTGCGACAGGGTGCGCTCTGTCCGGATGAGTGTGCCGGTCAGGATGAAGGCACCCGGTTTATCGAGCACCACGGCAATCCGCGCCACGCGCTCGCGGCGGCGCTGGCGGAACCGATCGTCGACGGTAACGGAGGGCCGCGCCCGCTGGTCGTCGCC
>JAKPSR010000149.1 GCA_029571425.1 Spirochaetota bacterium
AGGTGCCCCGCCCCAAGCACGGCGAGCACGGTGTCGCCGGGGGAATTCCATACCCCCGACGCGAGGTACCGGTCGCGTTCGTCGATCAGGACCTCCTTCACCGTCGGGAGGTAACCCGCGAGCTCGTCCATCATCCCGTCCATCGCGCCCCGGTCCTTAAGCCCCTCGATATCCTCGGCGGTTAGCTTTTCGTCGGAGAAGGCGCTCGCGAGCAGGGTGGCGATGAGTTTCGCCCTTCCCCAGAGGCCGTTTTTCGACCACGCGCGGCGGAGGGTCACCTGGATCGGCCTATCGACGAGGGATGTCGGGACCCCGGCGGCCTCTGCCGCCTCGACGGCGGCGCGCATCTCGGCGCCGGGCTTAACCCCGACGTCCGCTCCCATGCGGCGCTGAAAGGACGCGAGAACGAGGTTCGCGAGGAGCAGGAAACCCTTTCCCTCGCGAAGCACCTTAACGATATCGAGTTCGTGCCATCCGCGCTCGTCGCGCATCGCGCGTAGGCGGTCAGCGTCGAGCTCGACGCACACGCGGTCGGGCTTCTCGGACGCGATGGCGGCCGCGACCTCGTCGACGCTTTCGCGGGAAACGTGCGCCGTGCCGAGAAGGATGAAAGTCCTCCCCCCAACCTCGATTCTCTTAGTTGTTTGGTTCATAGGTTCTCCTCGAGGCTGCCACCGCGTCGGCGATGCGCCGCAAAAATCGCCGCGCGCCGGGATACCGGCTCGCGGGGATCGTCCCTCCCGCCATGTGCGGGTGCCCCCCGCCTGAGCCGATGCCGTCGAGGGCCGCCTTGACGGCGCGCCCGGCGTCGACCTCGCGGTCGCGGGTGCGCGCCGAGAGGTGGCATTCCCTCCCGCGGACCTCGACCACGACGACGAAGGTGATCTCTCGCAAGCGTAGCAGAAAATCGGCCAGGACGGAAAGTAGCTCGCTCGAGTAATCGCCCTTAACCTCGGCGAGGAGGACGTCGCCCGCGACCCTCGCGGACCCGATCGCGCGCGCTATCTCGCCGAGCTGCTCGACGCTGAGGCTGGTGCGCACGACCTCGCGCGTGAGCTCGCTGTCGCCGAGCGGGAAGAGACGGTAATGCGCCTCAAGGTCGGTGGGGCTGACGCGGCGCGAGAGGAAATCGGTGTCGAGCTGGATGCCCGCGAGCAGGGCGGTGGCCGTCATTCGGTCCGGCGTCTCGCCCGAGTCGCGCCAATAGGTCCAGACGATCGCGCAGCAGGAGCCGACGTCGATCCTGACGTCGGCGAAGGGATAGGCGAGAGCGACCTTCGCGGGGTGATGATCGACGACGGCGACGAGCTCGCCCGCGCACTCGCGCATCGTGCCGACGGCGGGCGAGCCGTCGACGGCTATCGTCTGCCAGCGAGCGTTCCCCGAGGTTAGGTCGTCGATGGGGAAGATGTCGATCCCGAGCCGATCGATCATTGCCGTCAGCGATATGCTCTGTATCGTGCCACCGTAGCCAAGGGCAGGCCGGAAACCTCGGCGCGCGAGCAGCACGGCGAGGGCGAAAGCCGCGCCTACCGCGTCGTGGTCGGGGTTATCGTGCGCTTGGACGAGGAGCGGGCGCGAGCGGTCGAGAACCGCAAGCAGCGACTCGAGGTTGTTCGCCGCGGGCGCGGCAACGGCGCCCGGCTGGTTCACGTCGGCGCTCAGGTCGCGTCCTTCGTCTCGAGGTCCTTGATCGCTTTTTTCGACAGCCGATACTCGAAGAAGCTCGGCGCCGGCGTGGCCAGGATCTCGTAGTAGTATTTTTGCGCGATCGCCTTGCTCTGGAATAGTTCGTAGAAGTTGGCCGAATAGAAGAGCATGCGGTTTCGCTTGTTCATGTTCTTTTCCTTGACGATGCGGTTTAGGACGTCCGCGTCCCCGGATCGATCGACGAAGAGGCGGCAGAGGAAATACTCCGTGCTCGTGCGGTCGAGCGTGGTGATGTACTTGCCCATGAAGCGCTTCGCCTCGTCGGCCTTCCCCTGGCGATACAGGCAGAGGGTGTACATCAGGGCGTAGGAAATATTCTTGGGGTTCCAGACAAGGGCCTTCTCGAAGGCTTCCGCGCTCGACGCGTAGTCGCCGGTCTCCCACAGAAGGACCCCGAGGCTCTCGAAGGCGAAGTAATACTGCGGGTATAGGCTGATCGCGGCGCGGTAGTCCGCGATCGCCTCCTCGCGGCGTCCCAGGTCGTCGTTGAGGCCTGCGCGGTAGACGTAGGCGATGTAGATGTTCGGGTCGAGCTCGATCGCGCGGGTAAACGCCTCAGCTGCCTCCTTCTGCCTGCCTAGCGAGATGCAGTACGAGCCGAGGTCCGCCCAGTGCCCATAGACCGATGGGTCGAGCTCGACCGCCTTTGAGACGTCCTCGACCGCGCCGGTGAGGTCGTTGGATTCCGACTTCACCCGCGCCCTTTCGGCCCAGAGCACGCTGTTCGAGGGATCGCGCTCGATGGCGAGGGCGAGGGTGCCGCCGCACGCCTCTAGGTCGCCCTGCATATACTGGACGCGGGCGAGGCCAAGCAGCGCCTCGACGTTGCCCGGCTCCGCGGCGAGGGCCTTGAGAAGCCAGGTCTTTGCGAGCGGGTAGTTCTTTTGGCCGTAGTAATCGAGCCCAAGCCCGGTCATCGCCATCCCGTTCGTCGGGTCGGCCTTGAGGGCTCGTTCGAGATACCCCGTTCGCGCCGCGCGGTCGCCACGAACGCCCGCGAGGACGGCTTGGGCGTAAAGGACGTCGGGGTTCGTCGGGTACGCGGCCTCGAGCTCCCGCGCGAGGGTCGTGCCCTCGTCGAGTCTGCCTGCCGATATCAGCACCGAGAGCTTAAGGGCGCGGAGGTTCGGGTCCCCGGCCTGATCTTGCGGGAGCGAGTCGAAAAGCGCGAGCGCCGCGTCCATTTCGCCCTTGGCGAGGAGGGCGCTGAGCTTTTCGCCGAATTCGACGCGCGAGAATTTCGCCCGGGTAGGGCGTTCCGTTTTCGCCTGAGGTTCGGCCTTCTCGGGCGCCGGGCCCGAGACGCAGGAGAGGGCGAGCGCCGCTATCGCCGTCGCGGCGACCGCCGCTCGCATCGTGCTTCGTATGGTCATGCCAACACCTCGTTACTCATTGAAATTGTCATCGCCTTTACTATACACTCGTTCCGATGACGAAACATATATCCCGAAGGATCTTCGCGCTAACCGCGCTCTACGTTGCTATCATTCTCGGCATTTTCGCCCTTCAGTTTACCAAGGGAAACGCCTTTTCGCGGGTGATCGGGTCGATGATGGTCTCCGGGTCCGTCGAGACCGACTCCTCGGGCAAGGAAAAGCCGCAGCTTCCCATACACGTGGTATCGAACGGCGTCAACCTCTACGTCGACGAGAAAAACCCCGTGCTCGCCTATTCCGCCGGGAAGGGCCCCGTTGCCCTCGAGGTAACCGGCTTCCAGTACGACGCCGAGCGGTTCCGCATCCTCTTTTCGGACGGCGTCAGGATGTCTTTCGTCCCGGAGAAGCGGGGCGACTCGGACGTCCTGACGATTTCTTGCGATATCCCCGCCCGCTTCGAGCGAATATCCCTGCCCTATAAAATTACCCGCAGCGCCCGCGTCGAGCGCAAGGACTCGCAAAGCCTGGTGGTCCTCGGGAAAAACCGATTCATATTCTCGGGCAAGGCCGAGGTCGGCCAAGGTGCGATTTCGTTCCCCGCGTCCGCGCCGGTAGTGTACTATCAAACCTGGATCCCTGCAAAGGGTCTCGTCATCGCCGACCTCCCCTCGATCCCCGCCTCGTCGTCGGCCGAGTACGAGCGAGCGGTCGAGCGCTTCGCCTCGGCCGCCCTTTCCTCGCTAAAGGCCTCGGTCTCGTCGGGCGCCCTGAGCGAGCCCGTCGTCGCGGCCTTCGTCGCC
>JAKPSR010000155.1 GCA_029571425.1 Spirochaetota bacterium
GACGTCTTTAACGTCCTCCTCCAGTTGCTCGACGACGGGCGCCTGACCGACGGGCAGGGGAGGGTGGTCGACTTCCGCAACGCCATCATCATCATGACGAGCAACATCGGCTCGGACCATATCCTCGCCGCGCGGAGCATGGAGGAGGTCCTCCCGAAGATCCAGGAGCTCCTCAAGCAGAATTTCCGCCCCGAGCTCCTGAACCGCATCGACGAGATACTCGCCTTCAACCGCCTCTCGAAGGAGCACATCGCCCGGATCGCGGACATCCAGCTCAAGCACGTCGCCGCCCGCCTTGAGGCGCGGAGGCTCCGGCTCGAGGTGACCCCCGCGGCCCGCGACTACCTCGCCGAGGTCGGCTACGACCCCCTGTTCGGGGCGCGGCCGCTGAAGCGGGCGATCCAGTCCGAGCTCGAGAACCCGCTCGCGAAGGCCGTCCTCGCCGGACAATTCCCCGACGGCACCACCATAAAGGTCGATCGGGACCCCGCCGGCGCGCTCCGTTTCCTCCGCTCGAAGGCCTAACCCGTGCTATACTGGGCCGGTATGGACATGCATACCGGCCCCCTCTACAAAAGCCTCGGATTTCCCTCGGTCGCCATCCACGAAACCAACGCACACTTCGACTTCGTCGAGCCAGCCCGCACCATCCTGGTGATCGGGCCGATGGGCTCGGGGAAGACGGAGTACGCGGCCCGCCTCTGGCGCGACGCGGCCGTCGCGCGGCGCAAGGGCGCCTCGATCGCCTTCCTGACGAGCGGCGGCGGGACGCAAAAGGAGCTCTTCGAGCCGGAGAGCGGGATCGGCACGGCCGACCGCAGGAACACCTTCTTCGTCCGCTACGCCCTCGACCGCGCGCGCTTCGCCGAGTACCCGGAGGACGCCCTCGCGTACCGGGGCGGCTTCGAGCGGTGCGGGAAGCACATCGCCTCGATCGGGAACTCGTTCGACCTCGAGGAAACGATCAGGCGGAACCCGCAGGTCGGCACCTGGATCCTCGACGAGGCCGCGTTCTACGACGAGCGGCTCGCCTATCTCGTCAAGCGCGAGTCCGAGCAGCGGGGCTTGGTCTTCGTGATGCCGACCCTTCTCCTCAACTTCCGCGGGGAGATTTTCAACGAGACCGCCCGCCTCCTGATGGAGACCTCGACCGACATCTACCCGCTTTCGGCCTACTGCGAGCACCCGGAGTGCCTGGAGAACGCCTACAACACCTACCGCTACTACGTCGTCGACGGGGTCGAGTGCCCGGCCCTTTTCTTCGACCCCCTAATCATCGTCGGGGGCGACCGGGACCGCGACGACCCCCTCGAGCCGAATTACTGCACCCGTTGCGACGCCCATCACTATCTTCCAGGGAAGGAGTATACCTATTTTACCCTGAAGCCCCTCGGGGAACGGGCAAGCGTCGGTGACTCAGGCCCCCTCGCGGCCGAGCTACGCGCGATGCGCTTCGACCCTGAGTCCTCCGAGCTCTTTCGCTCCTTCCGCGCCCACTATGTCGACGGACCGAATCCGTCCCCCGATCGGATGAACGCCCTCCGCGTACCCTGCCTCGCGGAGCGTGCCCTGGTGTACCTCTATGCCGAGCGGAATCTCCTTTCGGCCGAGCAGGCAAGGGCCCTGGTTGACGACCTTGATCTTAACCGAGAGTACCTTGACCGGCGTCTTGCGGACAATAAACGGCCGCTCAAAGGGGCGTAATGGAAAAATATGCATAAAAGGCATAAAATACTGTATTTTCTTGCATAATCCCCTTGACCTTGCCGTCTCGACGTCCTACAATGAAAAAAACGACGAAAGGAGACGTGCCATGACCGGTACGAAACAGATCGCCATTCACAGCCTCTTCTCCCCCTCCAACCTTCCCTCCCTCCGTCGCCGTTAGGCGTATACCCTACGTCCACCTCGCCCCGATCCGGTCCGGATCGGCCCTCGACTTCACATCTTCCATTACATGGTGTATACCTGGAGAACTATATGATCACAGTAGGCATTATCGGCGCGACCGGATACGTCGGGGTCGAGCTCGTCAAGCTCCTCCTCGCCCATCCCGATGTCGCCTCCCTTTCCCTCAGCTCCATCAGCTTCGAGGGGCAGAACATCGTCGACATCTACCCGAACCTCCGGGGACAGCTTCGGGGAAAGACCGACGGGATCCTTACCGACGCCCAGAAGGTCGTCGACGCCTCGGACGTCGTCTTTACCGCCCTGCCGCACGGGGTCGCCGAGTCATGGGCCGCCCAGTGCGTCGAGAAGGGGAAGAAGCTCATCGACCTTTCGGCCGACTTTCGGTTCGACGAGGACGAGGCCACCTTCGAGGCGTGGTATAAAAAGAAGTACGAGTTCCCGGCCGTCCACGCCGAGTCGGTGTACGGACTTCCCGAGCTCAACCGGGCGCTGATCAAGAAGGCGCGGGTGATCGGGAATCCTGGCTGCTACGTTACGGCGGCGAGCCTCGCCCTGATACCGGCCCTCGCGAAGGGGCTCGTCAAGACCGATCTCGTCATCGTCGACGCGAAGAGCGGGATCACCGGCACGGGCAGGAACCCGACCCAGACCAATAACTTCAGCGAGTCGGGCGAGTCCTTCGCCCCGTACAACGTCGGCAAGCACCGGCACCAGCCGGAGATCGCCCGGAACATGGGCAAGGCCGCGGGTAAGCCGGTCAACGTCGTCTTCACCCCGCACCTTTTGCCGATGAGCCGGGGGATCATCGCGACGACCTACGCGCGGCTCGAGCGGCCGTCGACCGTCGAG
>JAKPSR010000171.1 GCA_029571425.1 Spirochaetota bacterium
CCGGAGGGCCGTATCGCGTTTCGCATAATGGTATCTCCTTCGGGAAAGGATGACGATTCTCCTTATCCTTTGCGAAAGAGATACGCTTTGTCAACACCGTAACGATCACCCCAGTGGCCTACTTCTCGAGGATAAACTCAACTCGCCTGTTTTTCCACTGGTTTACCTTATCGTCGACCGGTACGAGCGGGTCGGCGCTTCCCCTTCCGACGGCCTTGATGTTACGGGCCGGAATACCGCGCTCCACGAGGGCGGCCCTTATCGCGTCGGCCCGCGACTGGGATAGCGGTAGTAACTCGGTCTTGTTCTCGAGGGTACGTGATTTCGCGTCCGTCCCCGTGACGTGGGCGGCGAAGCCCTCAACGGTTATCCGGTATTCCGGGAACTTACTAAGCGCCTCGACGAGCATGTCGATTACCTCGAGATTTCGTGCCACTTGCGCCTTGTCGCCGGCGCGATAATCGCTCGATTCACCGGCGAAGAGGATGCTAGGCACGACTATCTTGAGTTTCTTACCCTGGCGAAGGATGATAAGGTCGGTGCGCAGGGTGGCACGCTTGGTGCCGACGTTGCCCGCCGCGTCGGCAACCTCCGCGACGACGGAGTAGACCTCGGCGGAAAGAACAAGCTCCCCTTCGTCCGTCTTTCCGTCCCACACGATGGGTTTCGGCGGTTTAGTACCATCCCAGGTACTGATCGTCGAGGCGGCGCGGTCAAGGACCGATATCTTCCAGGAAATATCCTCGTTCCCCGTCAGGACCGCCAGGTTTATCGTAGCCTTGTCTTGCACCCCATCCCCGTCAGGGGAGAATATCGCGGGGGCGACTGACAGATCGAAACGTGGGGCAATAGTATCGCAGACGAATGGCAAAGACGAGGCGTTCGCCTTGGCGCCGGTCTTGTTTATCACGGTCAAGTGCGCCGTGTAGCTTCCGTCCGGACACCTTTTCCCAGAATCAGACGTCCCGTCCCACGCGATGGATTCCATAACGGAACCGGTTCCCGCGTATGTCTTGACCGTCTTTCCGGACGTATCCTGTATCGACACGACCCACGACGTCGGGCTACCAGTCGTCGAGAAGCGAAGGGACACCGCGTCCTTAAATCCATCCCCATTGGGCGAAAACAAAGGATCGTCGAGAGATACCGAGGCCCCAAGGCCGTTTGCCCTCCGTATATTGAATCGCCTGGTTACGCCCAAGGAACCTGAAAGGAAAACCCCAACGGTCTCATCCTCAAAGAAGAAAAGGGCTCGAGGCGTAACGTCGAGACTCCAATAGGGATGTATCGCCCACTGAATCCGCGCGTCTACTGAGGCGCAGATATCCCAAAAAACGGGGGAGCCATCCGGCGCCTTAAGAAAATGACCCTGGGCGCCGAGACCAAGGCGCGGAGTTATTATCCAGTCGTCTCGTAATGGGAAGCCAAAGCCGACGAGAGCGCGCGCGAACAAACGCGACATGGAGTCCGTGACGTCATTATCCGCGAAGATATATCCATATTCGCCCGCGACGCCTAGGTACAAACGATCCATGAAAGCGTTCGTGATGCCAAAGCCTACATCCCCGCCAATCGAAACGCCGGACACGCCGGCGTAGTCGCCGATCGGCATACCGCACAAGACGTCACCGGTGAGGACCAATTGTGATTCGGCCGCCGATAGCGTGAGTGCCCCCGGAATCAGCGCGAGTACTAGAAAAAAAACAATGCACGATACGAATGGACTTTTCATTGCATACCCCGCGTTATGAATCACCGCACTATACCATCACAAAGCACAATGCGAAACGCGAAGCAGCGGTAAAGTATCTAAACTTTTGATCTACTGAGTTCAGCTGGTAGAAAAGTCTCGCTAATTATCCCCGATCAACTGGGGCGATTCAGTTGTTGTGGGAAACAGGGCGTATGCGCTGACAATCGACAATACCGCCGTTGCGATAATTCCCGGTCGCGAGCGCCCACGCGATCTTACGCGCGGTCTCTTCCGGGCTCGAGACGCCAATGGGCTTTCGCCTAAGCACGACGCGCTTAACCCAATCAAGCGCGCGGACGAGCAGGGGCCGCGCGGCGAGGTTTTCCTTTCGCATATCGGTATCCATGACGCCCGGGTATACCGATATCGCGACGACGCCGGACTTATCCCCGCTCTCAAGCGCGATCGCCTTGGAGAGATAGTTAAGCGCGCCCTTCGACATCCCGTAGATCGCCCAATTCGCGCGCGGGCTTTCGGCAGACGGGCTCGAGATGTTCACGACGCGCGCGTCGACCCTCCGCGCCAGTGCCGTCTTGACGACGAAGCGCGACAATATGGCTGACGCCAGTATATTGACGGCGACGTTCGACGCGATGTCGTCGGCGGAGGTCTCGACAAACGGCCCGATAGGCGCGAGCCGGCCAGCGTTGTTGATCAGCGTGAGGCGGTCGCCCTTCTTAAGCCGAAGGGACGATACCGCGCCGCTGATCGCCGGCTCAACCGCGCGATAGTCCGTGAAATCAACCTCGACCCATTCCGCGAGGGCGCACGAGGACTTCAGGATATCGAAGGTTTCTCGATCAACATGCCGGGAAAGGCAGATGATCGCGACATCCGCGCGCGCGAACTCACGGCAAAGGGCCCTTCCCAACCCGCGCGACGCGCCCGTAATCACGTAGTATTCCATCAATCCTCCCGGCCCATGCGCGCCAAAACGACGGCCTGGACTATACCGAGGCAAATCTCGGAAAGCGAGAACAGCGCCGGCACCGCGCTTCCCCCGAGCGCGGTGAATGAGATCATGACGATGGCGACGACGGCGCGGCCAATCGTGTCCGAGAGCGCGAGGTACCTACTCGGCCGTTGCATGCGCACGATCGCCCACAGCACGGCCATAATGCCGAAGAGGGTCACGAAGAAAAGATGGAGACCGTCGAACGCCGGGAAGGGGCGTCGCGGGGAAATGAGCCCGTGCGCCAGGCTCAGCGCCTCGATCAGCCGGGCGTTCACGAGCGGTATCGCGAACGGTAACGTCAGCAACAAGTCCCAAGCCGCTATGAGTCGGATAGCGCGAATACCCGTGTCTTTTTTCATCGTTCCTTCAGCTCCATATACGTCAGCCGTTCGTAGAATCCCAATTTATGGTAAAACTCGAGCACCTCATCGTGCCCGTACGACACGGCGAGCTTGATTTTTTTCGCACCCTTGCCGCGCAACCAGGCAAGATGATCCTCGACGAGCGCCTTTCCCCATCCCCTACCGCGCATCCGTTCGTCCAAGTATAGAGAATCGATCTCGCCAGAGTTTCCGTCGATCGTCGATACGCAGTACCCGACGGCGTCCCCTACCCCGTCCTCAAGCACCGTCGCGCGGAGGCCGTCGGCAGACTTCGCCGCGAGATCGGCGACCCGTCGCTCGAAGGTAAACGACGCGTACTGATCCTTGAAATACGGCGAGTCCGCCAGATGCATGCGGTTTAGCCCTTCCCAGAGCGGCTTAATGATATGAATTTCGGAGAAAGGGATCTCCCTAATGCGACACATTTAATACCCGAGTTCCTCGCACATGAAGAGGATAAGGGCCCAGACGCCGGCCTCGACCCGGTTCTCGGCGAGGTATGAATTCTCCACCGATATGGAAGACTCGGACCGTCCCTTGATCGACGACTTATACGCGGTCTTAAACGCGGTCTTGCCGCCGAAGGTCACGACCTTCGTCCGCTCGGTTCCCTTGACGCCGATCTTCACCGTCGCGGACATCTCGTATCCCTTACCGAAATACTGAACGGTCACGCCCGGGGTAACCGTGCCGAGGCCAAGGCTCGTCTCGATCTCCACGAGGCCGCGCTTCTTGGCGCTATCCTGCAAGTGGAGCTGTTTCCTGCTCCCGTCGATATTCACGACGATCGTCATCAATAAGGCGCCGTCCGTCCCGTATACGCGCGCGTTCTTCAGGTCGACGCCCTGCGCGTTCTTGTTCTCGAACCGGTCGAATTTTACGATCGTGTTGCCGTCATTATCGAACACGGTGAGTAGCCCATCCTCCTCGAAGGAAATCGTGTCGACGGTAATCCGGCTAAACGATTCTTTCGCTTCCTGCGCGGCGCAGGGCGCAACGCAAAGCGCCACGGAGGCCGAGAGCACGGCGAGGCAAAGTACGAATTTTTTCATGGTGAAACTCCTTTTTGTGCGTATCTTCGATGCTCGATTCGAGCGCGTAATCCTCATCGCTGGACCCTGCCCGACTCATTTCCCGCAAGCAAAGCATCGACGTCGGACTTAGTCGCCAGGTTAAAGTCTCCCGATATCGAGTGCTTTAGGCAGCTCGCGGCGACGGCGAATTCCAGAGACCGGGCGGCGTCCCACCCGCTCTGCATGCCGTATATCAACCCCGCGGCGAAGCTGTCACCGCCGCCCACGCGGTCGACGATGTTCCGTATCGCGTACGTGCGGCTTTGGAGGCACCCGTTACGAGCGTTAAGGATCGCGGACCAGTCGTTGTCGTCTGCGGAACGGCTTTGCCTGAGGGTGACGGCGATCGCCGAAAGGTTTGGGTACTCGACCAGGACCCGATCGGTCAGCCTTTCGTAGGAATCGTCAAGGGGAATTCCCAGCGCCTTCTGGCAGTCTTCCTCGTTCGCGACGAGGACGTCCGACCTTCTTACCAAGTCTGGCATAACCTCC
>JAKPSR010000439.1 GCA_029571425.1 Spirochaetota bacterium
GGCGGGCGCCGACCCGAACGTCACCGACTCGTCCGGGAACACCCCCCTCCACCTCGTGATGCCGGCCGCCTCCCGCTCCGAGATTTTCGGCCGCCTCCTCGCCGCGGGCGCCGACCCGAACGCCAAGGACAGCTACGGGGAGACCCCCCTGCACATCGCGGCCCGACTCGGGATGTCCGACGACATCCCGCGCGCCCTCCTCAAGGCCGGCGCCGACATCAACGAGCGCAACAAGAAGGGCGTGACACCGCTCTCCCTCGCGATCGAGCGCTCGCAGACCGCGCAGGCTGCCCTCTTCGTCGCGCTCGGCGCCGACATCCACGCCGAGGACATCGAGGGGAACACGGCGCTGACGAAGGCCTTCCGCGCGGGGCGCGAGATGGTGCAGGCGATCCTTACCGAGGGGAATGTCCAGACGCGCGACTCGCAGGGGCGCACGCCCCTTCACGTCGCCGTCGTCTCGCGGGCCGAGCCCGCGGTCCTCGCCTACATCATCTCCCTCAAGGCCGACGTGAACGCCCGCGACAAGAACGGCGACAGCCCGCTCCACGTCGCGGTCCGGAACAACGACCGCGCCTCGGGCGAGGTCCTGCTCGCGCGCGGGGCCGACGTCTTCTACCCGAACGTCTCGGGCGAGTCCGCCCTGAAGGCCGCGCTTACCCGAATGGGCGGGCGCGAGGACTGGGTGCTCAACTCGGCCGTCATCAAGTCGTCCGACGGGGCGGGCAACACGCCCCTCCACCTCGCCGCCGAGTGGCAGCTTAACCAGGTCGTCGGCTTCATCACGGAGAAGGGAGGCGACCTGAACGCGCGGAACGCGAACGGCGAGACGCCGATCTTCGGCGCGGTGAAAGCCGACTCGAGCCAGACGATACAGGCCATACTCCGCGCGGGCGGAAGCAGGAAGGCGGACGTCAACGCCCGCGACTTCCTCGGGAACACGGCCCTCCACGCGTGCATCCGCTGGGCGGCGGGCGACGCGGCGGGCGCCCTGATCGCCTTCGACGCCCAGTACAACGGAAAGAAGCTGATCAACGCGCGCAACCTCGCGGGGAAGACCGCCCTTCACGACGCGTCGCGGACCGGCAACCTCGCCTTCGCGCGCGCCCTGCTCGCCGCGGGCGCCGACATCAACGCGATCGACGAGACCGGCAAGACCGCGCTGACCGACGCGATCCAGGCGGGGCGCGTCGACGCCGTGCGGCTCCTCCTCGACAAGGGCGCGTCGCCGGTGATGCAGGACATGTACGGGAGGAACGCCTTCCACGAGGCGGTCGAGTTCGCCGGCGACGAGATTATCGTGATGATGCGGAACGCGGGAGGGAACCCGATGTCCAGGGACTCCTACGGGAAGACCCCGCTCTCGCTCGCCTTCCGCAAGTCGACGGCGACGGTGATGGCGGTCATCGGCTCGAACACCAACCTCGTGGACTCGGACGGCAACACTCCGCTGCACATCGCGGTCGCCGAGCGCGGGTCGGAGGAAGCCCTGCAAACCCTGATCGCGGCGCGGTTCCCGGTCAATAACCGCAACCGCATGGGCGCGACCGCGCTCGTGCAGGCCATCCTTTCCGGGCAGGAGGGGCTCGCGCGGGTCCTTCTCGCGGCCGGGGCCGACCCCTACGCGGCGGACAACTCGGGCCAGTGCGCGGTGAGCATCGCCCTAACCGGGTCGAAGGGCTTCGTGCCGGCCCTCGCCGAGTACGCGGCCGGCAAGACTGACACGATCGGCGACGGCATCCTGCACTACGCGGCCCGGATCGCGGACCGCGAGACGGTGACCCGCCTCCTGACCCTGCCCCGCGTCGACCGCGCGGACCGGAACATCGCGGGCGAGACCGCCTACGACATCGCCGTGCGCTGGCAGCGGCCGGAGATTGCGGAGCTACTGAAATGACGTAAGGCTCGATAAATGCAAACGCCCGGGTTTCCGCCCGGGCGTTTTCGTTTTCGCGCTGCCGTAGTCTGAGCCGATGGGGAAGTCCTATTCCCGCACCAAGTCGATCATCCGCTTAAACGGGGAATTTTCCTTCTTCAGCTCCTTGGAGCCCCGGGTTATCTTGCAGAGGCTTAAGCCCAACTTGCGGGCGATCTCGCGCTGGGTGGTGCCCATGTCGATCTCGCGGACCAAGGCCCAGCGGGATATTACCTCGCCGAGCTCGGACTTCGTCAGTAAGCCCCGAAGGAATTCCCCGACCAAGTCGGGGTCCTGGACCCGGGCCAGGGCGGCGCACAGTTCGTGAAAGGCCTTATCGGCCTCGTATCCGGTTTCGTCCATACCTTCTTTAGTATACTTGAATCGAGCCGAAAAAACCACTATTATCGTGGGGATGAGCGAGTCGACCCAGTGGGAATGCGAAAAGTACACCCAGGTATTCGAGGACGAGATGCGGGTCCTCGCCAGGCGGCGGGAAAACGACCCGACCCTTACCCCCTCGGACCTTGAGGGCACGCTCAAGCACCTGTATATCATGGACGGCAACGACCAAGGAGGCCGGGGCCCCGTCCAAGACATAGACCTTGCGGCGACGATCGCGGCGTACGAACGCTTCATCGCCGAGTGGAAAAAGGAACTTGCATGAAAAACGTCCCTCGCTCCGCCCTGATCGCCCTTACCGCCCTTACCATACTCTTACCCTCGTGCTCGCTCAAGAAGGCGGCGTATAACTCGGTGGCCGACATGCTCGCGCCCGAGTATACCAAGAAACCCGCCGAGGGGCCGAACCCGATGATCGCCCTGACCGGAGAGGACGATCCCGAGCTCGTCGCCGACTTCTTCCCCACCGCCCTCAAGATCTACGAGATGATGCACCTGCAGAACCCGACGCATCCCGACTTGGCGATCATGACCGGCCAGCTCTACGTAACGTACGCGAACGCGTTCGTCCAGCAGCCCGCCGAGCGTCTGCCCGCCGAGCGCTTCGACGAGCAGAACGCGGCGTACTTCCGCGCGAAGAAATTCTACGTGCGCGGGCGCGACTTCGCCCTTAAGGGGCTCGAGCTGCGCCATCCCGGGATCGGCGCCGCCTGCGTCGGCCTCGACGAGTCGGCGCGGCGCGACGCGCTCGCCGACTGCGAACTCGAGGACGTCCCCGGCCTTTTCTGGGCCGGATCGGGCGCGCTCGGCGCCTTCTCCCTCGACCCGATGGACTCCGAGATGACCGCCTGGGTCATCGGCGCCCTCGCCTTCCTCGAGCGCGCAGCCGAGCTCGATCCCCTGTTCAACAACGGCGGGCTCTGGGAAATCCTGATGGCGTTTTACGCGGCGGCCCCCGAAAGCCTCGGGGGCGGGCGCGACAAGGCGCTCGCGGCTTACGACCGCGCCCTCGAGATCAACGGGGGGAAAAGCCCCGGCACCTACGTCGCCTACGCGCGAGCGTTCTGCATACCCGCGCAGGATGGGGCGGGCTTCGACGAGGCGATCGCGAAAGCGCTCGCCATCGACCCTAATTCCGACCCGGACAACCGCCTCGCGTTGACCCTCTCCCGCCGCCAGGCGGAATGGCTCGCCGCGCACAAGGCCGATTTTATACTTGAGTAGAGAACGCAACGAACAAAGTGAGGAAAAAATGACGAACCGACGAACCGCCCTGGCGCCAATCCTGCTTCTCGCCCTCGCCCTGCCCCTCGCGGCCCAGCAGAGGATCCAGCTGAAGATCGCGTCCCCTTCCCCGAGCCGGTCTCCCTGGGACATCGAGCAGCGCGCGCTCGCGCAGGAGTGGAACAAGATCACCAATGGTCTCGTGTCCGTCACCTTCTACGACACCTATTCCCTCGGCGGGGAAAAAGGCGTTCTCCAGAAATTCCGCTCGGTGCGTCCCGGCCAAAAGGCCCCGCTCGACGGCGCCATCTTCTCCACCATCGGCCTCAGCGAGCTCGCGCCGAACGCCCATATCTACACCCTGTCGATTCCCTTCCTCATCCGAAGCCAGGACGAGCTCGACCTCGTCCTTTCGCAGTTTGGCTCCAAGTTCACCGACCCGATCAAGGCAGCGGGCTTCGAGCTGATCACCTGGACGAACATCGGGTGGCTTTCATTCTACACGAAGGAGCCCTTCCGCACCCTGCCCGAGCTCAAGCGCATCAAGATCGCGAGCGCCGGGCTCGATAGCCCCGTCCTCGGCGACA
>JAKPSR010000186.1 GCA_029571425.1 Spirochaetota bacterium
AACGTCGGCGCCTACCAAAAGGGATCGAACCCCGCGATAGACGAGGCGATGGGCCGGCACGCCAACATCGAGGGCTTCCTAAACCAGGAAGTCGGCGACCCCGCGCCGATATCGGCCACCCTTAAATCGCTTGGCGAAATCGCCAACATGGAAATCCCGGAGGAGGAATGGTCCTCGCCCGGGCCCGGGGCGCGCCATAAGTACGACACGCGCGCCGATTCGGCCATCGCCGTCGCCAAGGCCGCCTCGGAGGCGGCTGACAAGTACCAGCAGAGCGACTGGGAGGGATAATCCCCCGTGCGCCGTTTCAGCTTTTCCCTTCAACGACTCCTTTCCCTCCGCGAGTTTCGCGAGCGCGAGGCCGAGATAGCCCTCGGCAAGGCGGTCGCCGAGCGCGATCGCGTCCAGATCGAGCTCGACGACGTCGCCGCGCGGCGAGTCCGCGCGGTACTCGACCGGCGCGCGGGCCTTTCGGTCAACGAGCTGATGGCGATAGAGAACTACGTGAAGAGGCTCGACGTCAGGAAGGAAGAGCTGCTTGTCGACCTCGCCGCGGCAGAGGCCGTCGTCGAGACGAGGCGCGAGGCCTATATATCAGCCCGGCGCGACCGAGAGGTCATCTCGAAGCTACGCGAGCGGAAGACCGAGGAGTGGCGGAAGGAACGGCTCGCCGAGGAGGCGGCCGTGCTCGACGATATCGCCGGGGCCGCGCGATCGCGCGACGAGACTAATACTTAAAGTCGCTGTCCCCGATGAACTCCCGGATGATCGACTGGCCCGGGACGAAGGACGACGGGATCGGCGAGAAATTATTAAGGAACATCAAGAGCCTCGACGCCTCCGCGTACTCGCCCTCCGTTGGCTTTACCGCGCGCAACAGGGGCTCGGCGTACACCTTCAGCACCGACAGCTCGTAGTCGAGCGCCGTGTTAAACATCGCGTCGGCCTTGTCCTGGAAGGGGAAGATATGGAGCCGCTCCCCGCGTTGCACGCTCGCCCACATCGAGATCGTGCCCGCCGCCCCCTTGCTGCGGAATTGCGCGTCGCGGACGATGCGCCTCAAGAGGCGGTTGTCCGAGGTCGGTATGCGGTTATGGTCGTCGAGGTTGAGCTGCGTCAGGGCCGAGAGGTATATCTTGAACTTCAGTTCCGCCGGGACGAGGGGCGTTAGCTTATCGTTGAGGCCGTGGATGCCCTCAAGGATCAGGATCGAGCGGTCGGTAAGCTTAAGTTTCTTCCCCGAGTACTTGCGCGAGCCCGACTTAAAGTCGAAGGTCGGGAGCTCAACTTCCTTTCCCTCGAAGAGCGAGACGAGTATTTCGTTGAGGAGGGGGACGTCCAGCGCCTCGAGGCACTCGAAGTCGGGCTTCCCTTCGGCGTCCTTTGGGGTGTTCTCGACGCCCCGGTAATAGTCGTCGAGGCTGATCACCAGGGGCTCGAAGCCGACGACGCGGAGCTGCATCGAGAGCTTTTTCGACGTGGTCGTCTTTCCCGAGCTCGAGGGACCGGCGATTAGCACCACGCGGGCCGTCTTCCGCGCCGCGATCATGTCGGCGATCTCGGCGATCTTCTTGTTCTGCAGGGTCTCCGTGATCTCGACGTAGTCCTTCGCCTTCCTGCGCTCGACGAGCTCGTTCAACTGGCCAACCGACGAAACTCCGATCATCTTCCCCCATTTCTTCGACTCGGCGTATATCCTGAAAAGCTGGGGCACGTCCTCGAAATCGCTGAGGCGGTCGTTGAGGGCCGTCGGGGGGAAGCGTAGGAGGAATCCCTCCCCATAGGGCCTGATCTCGAAGACGGTCAGTATCCCGATGCGGTCGAGCAGGGGCTGGAAATAGAGGTCGGAATAGGAACCGAGCGTATTGATGAGAATCTTCGGCTTGCTCGAGTGGCGGAGGAGGCGGAGGGTATCGGGCTGGTTCGATCCCTCGAAGAGCTCAAGGGCCTCTTCGTAGGAGACGTAGCGGGTCTCCACGGCCAAGTCGGCGGCGATCATCTCCCTCATGCGCGCCTCGAGGGCGGGGAGGTCGATGTGAACGTTCGTGGAGCCCGACTCGAGGGTATAGTAGTACCCGTAGCCGAGGCTATGGCCGACGAGGAGCCGAAGCTCCGGGTAGAGCTCGCGCGCGGCGGCCGCGAGGACGAGGCAGAGGGTGCGACGGCAGACGTTCGAACCCTCGGTCGTCTCCGTCGTCACCGGCTCGATCCGGGCGCGGACGTCGATGCTCCTCGTCAGCGAGAAGAGCTCGTTGTTCACGCGGAGGGCGACGATGGGCCGCTTGCGCGGGCCAAGGTGCGTAAGGAGGGAGGAACCGGTAACCGGCCCGTCGAATTCCCTCGTCGTGCCGTCGGGGAATGTGATGGTTAATCGCGCCATGCGATCTATCTTAGTACAGAACGCGCGAAGGCGCAACGAAAAAAGGACGGCCGGTCCAATGCCTATCGGGACCAGAGGGACTCGAACCCCCTACCTACTGCTTAGAAGGCAGTTGCTCTATCCAGATGAGCTATGATCCCCGATCCGTGATCGGGATGAAGGGATTCGAACCCCCGATCTTCTGGTCCCAAACCAGACGCCTTAGCCACTAGGCTACATCCCGTAAGGGCTCCAGTCTATTCAAATACTTTTCCGGTGTCAAGCTTATCGATTCGCCTAGTCGTCCAACGAGCCTTCGGGCTCGGCGGGGAAGATATGGAGGTCGGGAAGGAAGAAGGAATGGTCGGCGGTGTACGCGGTGCGGATCACGGGCTCGCTCGACGAGCCGATCTCGAAGAAGTGCGAAAGGGGATCGCGCCCGGCGACGGAGACGCGGATCTCGAAGGGAAATACGCGCTTCTCGCCCTCGCGTTCGGCCTTGACCGGTTTCACCCAGAAGGTGAAGGTTCCGGGCGTTTGGGGACTGATGCGGTAGGGGTTTGCCCACGAGGGGTCGATCGGCTCGGCGGGGACCCCGTCGCGGAGGAGGAGCACCTCGCCGTCCTTGACCGGCTCGAAGGTGAGCCCGTCGAGGACGCGGCCGACGATCGTGGGAAGGTTGAACACCGGTGTTTCGGGAAGGCCCGAGGAGCCGCCGTGCGGGCGCTGGGTCGCGAGGACGCGCCGCATCCCCTCGAGCCCGATGCGGCTCACGTCCGCCGAGAGTTGTCCCTTTTCGAGGGTGACGCCGGTCTCCGCGTGCGCGAGGCCGCGTCCGGAGACGATGTACCGGGGGCTCACGCGGTTGAGCACGTAGCATACGACGTCGAGCCGGCACTGGGCGCAGTCGCAGGTGAGCCAATCGGCGCCGTTCCGCTTCGCCGCGTCGAAGAGGCCGTTCACCTCCGCGTAGACGAGTTCTTCCATCAGGTTGTGGACGTTCATGAGCGGCACCCTCCCGGCGATTTAATTAAGTGTAACTCACCTCAAGGCATTTCGCAACTAGCGGGCCGGCGCCCGGCTTTCCGGCGACGAGGGCCGCCGCGCGCGGGTGTAGGGCGAGCCGGAGGACGCGGAGCGAGGCGGTAAAGCCAGACACGACCTCGGCGGAGAAGACCGTCGAGCTTTCGGAGAAGGGGTGCCCCTCGTCGGAGACGAATAGGTCGCTCTCGAAGGATATGTCCTCGGGGACGTCGATCAGCACCTCGTCG
>JAKPSR010000198.1 GCA_029571425.1 Spirochaetota bacterium
CGCGACCAGGACCTTCCAGGCCCTCCGCATAGCGGTGAACGGCGAGCTTGACCGCCTGCCCAGACTCCTTGATCTCGCCCTTGAGGCCCTTGCCCCCGGCGGGAAGTTGGGCGTCATCACCTTCCATTCCCTCGAGGACCGCGTCGTCAAGAATTTCTTTCGGGACAAGGCGAAGCGCTGTACTTGCCCGCCAGAAGTGCCGATATGTACATGTGGGGGCAGGCCGAAAGTCGAGCTCCTGACGAAAAAACCACTTTCCGCGTCCGACGCGGAGATCGGCGAGAACGCCCCGTCGCGCAGCGCCCACTTGCGTGCCGTGCGAAAGATCGCCTATGGAGACGGCACCATATGATAAAAACCCTCGGCATCGCCCTCATGACCCTGATGATCCCGCTCTCCCTCGCCGCCGTGGTGTGGCAAACCGCCCGCTATTCCCAGGTCGAGTCAGACCTCGCGCGGATGGAGCGGGAGCAGCATGAGGTTATCGCCCTGAACCGAAGGCTGATTTCCGGCATCTCCGTCCTCTCGGCGCCCGAGAGGATCGAGCGCGTCGCGACCGAGGATCTCGGGATGCGGAAGGCCCTTCCCGCCGAGATCATGAGGATCGAGCTGAAGAAGGGGGACCTCGGTGGCTGAGTTTCCCCTCTTGATGACGGTATCCCAGCTTGTCCAGGCGACGGGCGGGACCTGCCTCTGCGATTTTTCCGACTCTCACGGGTTTACCGGGGTGGTTACCGACAGCCGGAACGTGCAACCTGGTTTTCTCTTTGTCCCGCTGATGGGCGAATTCCAGGACGGGCACTCGTTTATACCGCGCGCCCTCGAGTCCGGCGCCTCGGTCGTGCTCGTCGACGGCAAGCACGGCGACGGGTCGGCGAGCCTTTTCTTCGAGCTCGCGCGCGCGCGCGGCGCGGCTTTCGTGCGGGTTCCGAACACCTTGCGCGCCCTGCAGGACGCGGCGCGCGCCTACGTTGACCGGTTCCCCTCGCTTCACCGCGTGGGCATCACCGGCTCGAGCGGAAAGACCACGACGAAGGAAATCGTCGCGTCAATATTCTCGCGGCGCTACCGCGTCGTGATGAACGAGGGGAACCTCAACTCGGAAACCGGGCTTCCGCTGTCCGTTTTTAAGATCCGGGCGGACCATCAGGTAGGCATATTCGAGCTTGGCATGAACCGCCGCGGCGAGATGGACGAGATCGCTTCCGTCCTGCGTCCTTCGCTCGCCCTCGTGACGAACGTCGGGACCGCCCATATCGGTATTCTCGGCTCGCAGGACGCGATCGCTGAGGAAAAAAAGCGCATCTTCGCGTATTTCGACTCTGACTCCGTCGGCTTCGTCCCCGAGGACGACACATACCGCGATTTCCTCGCGCGCGACGTAGCGGGCGAGATCAGGGCCTTCGGTCTGCGATCGACCGGCGGCGTGACGGGCACGAAGGCGCTCGGCATCGACGGGACCCAGATCGAGTACGAAGGGCTCAGCATACAATTCCCCCTGCCCGGGCCCTATAACCTCAGCAACGCGCTCGGCGCGATCAGCCTCGCGCGCGAGGCCGGGATCGGCGCTCGCGAGGTGAAGGAAGGCCTTGAGGCGGTGAAGCCCCTCTTCGGCCGCGCGGAGATCATCCGCGGCCCGATCACGGTGATACTCGATTGCTACAACGCAAATCCAGACTCGATGGAGAGCGCCATCCATTTCTACTCGCGCCTTGAGTGGCCGG
>JAKPSR010000205.1 GCA_029571425.1 Spirochaetota bacterium
GTCGTCGACGACGCCGGGGTCGTCATCGGGGTGATCGCCGAGGGAGACCTCTATCGCGAGGCGAACGTCGAGGTCATCCTGGTCGACCACAACGAGCAGAGCCAGGCGATCGAGGGGATCGAGCACTACCGGATACTGGAGATCATCGACCACCACCGGCTCGGAACCCTGACCACCCGACACCCGATCACCTTCATCAACAAGCCCGTCGGCGCGACGAGCACCATCGTGACCGGGCTCTACCGCGAGGGTCGCGTGCCCATCCGCGAGGAGATCGCCTCGATACTCCTCTGCGGCATACTCGCGGACACCCTCGTCCTCCACTCGGCGACGACGACTGACCAAGACCGCGCCGCGGCCGAGTACCTGGCGAACATAACCAACCTCGACATCGATTCGCTCGGGCGCGAGCTTCTCGCCGCGGCGAGCAACGTCGCCGGGCGCACCGCCGAGGAGCTGATCACACAGGACATGAAGGAATACGCCGAGGGCCAGTGGAAGTTCTCGGTAAGTCAAATCGAGGTCGAGGACCCGCGGGACATACTGGCGCGCAAAGGCGAGCTTCTCGCCGTGCTCGACGCGGAGCGCAGGCGGGCGGGCAGGCTCTTCAGCGCCCTGATGGTCACCGACATCACCGAGCTTTCGAGCCTGCTGATCCTGGCGGCGGACCGCGCCTTCGAGCAATCCTTTGGCTTCCCGCGCGAGGAGGAATCGGTCTTCGCGCTCCGGAACGTGGTCTCGCGAAAAAAGCAGTTGATGCCCCTTCTCTCGGAGATCGTCGAGGGTTACCATGGCTAACGGCAGTAGGTCGGGACCGAAAAGCGGCCCGCAGCGCGGCCCGCAACGCGGCTCGCAACGCGGCCCTGTAGCCAGGGGTCTCGCCGTCCTCTTCGAGGATAAGTGGCTCGTCGTCATATCGAAACCAGCGGGCATGCTCTCGGTCGGCTATCCCGGTTTCCGAGGAAAGACGGCGCAGGACGTCCTCGCCGCGCGATACCCAGGCCGCGACCGAATCGCCTGCGTGCATCGCCTCGACCGCGACACCTCCGGGGTCATGGTCTACGCGCGCGGGGCCGAGGCAAAAAAGCGGATGATGTCCGCTTGGTCCACGATCGTTACCGAGCGGACATACCGATGCGTCGCCCTCGCCCCCCGGGACATCCCTCCTCTCGCCGACGAGGGGACAATAGACGCGCCGCTCGCCTACAACGTACACGACGTCGCCTACGTCCCACGCCCGTCGGACGCGCGCGCGCGCGCCGACGCGCTTCACGCGGTCACGCGGTATCGCGTCCTCGCGCGCGGATCGAGGGCCGACCTCGTCGAGTGCGAGTTGGAGACTGGACGGAAAAACCAGATCAGGGCGCACCTAGCCTATCTTGGCCACCCGATCGCCGGCGACGAGGTATACGGCCGCGCTGCGAGCCGCGTTGCGGAACCGCGCGGACACGCCGCTAACCGACTCGCCCTCCACGCCCGTGTACTGGCCTTCGTGCACCCGTTCACGGGCGAGGCGCTTCGCTTCGAGGAACCCGAGCCTGCATTCTTCGCGCGGGAGATAGGTGCGGCGCAGAGCGCGGCGCAGGGCGCGGCGCAGAGCGCTGCACGGGGCGCTGCGCAGGGCGCCACGCGCAGCTCGACCGCAGACGATATCAGCACGACGCCCGCGAAGCGAGCTACCATCGACGACAAAAATAAAAAAGGCGCGCCACGCGCGCCCTCGAAAGCTTCCCGCACAAACCGGCGAGATACAATCCCGCCGAACCATCGAGCGAAGCGGAAAACCCGCTAGCCTTTCCACGGGAAAATAAAGTCCTTAAAGCTACGGTCGCCGACGGTCTCGACGTCATGCTCGAGAAGCTCGGCCCAGGGAATCGCGCGTCGCGCGTCGCGCGGGGTGCGATCCCCATTTCGCTCGAGCCAATCGTACTTATACAGGCGAAGGCGCAGCGCCTCGTTATGCCCAAGGAGTACGCCCGACGGCCCCGGCACGAGAAAGAAGATAAAGAACGAAACGAACAGAAGAAGCGCGCCATGGACGAACATGAATACGGAGAATCCAGGATTATCGAAGAAGATCACGAACGACTTGCGCAGGCAAACTGCGAACCCTCCGCCAAGCTGGCTCCTGATCGGGAGGAACCACTGAAGGGAGAGGGCCACGATAGCCGCGGCCCAAAAGAGGACGGCAGCCAGCAGGTACCCAACGAAGCCGCCGATCTTAAAGTAAAAGGGGATCGAGACCGAGACGACGAGGACGGCGGCCGCGACGAGAAGGCCAAAGAGGACGCCGTGCCCCCAGGACTCGCGGATGAGGGATACGACATCCGAAAGCCGAAAGCTTTTGTACGAGGCGACCTTTGCCATGCACCCCGAAATCCCGACGAGAACGACCCCGATCGCGGCAGCCGTGGCGCAGAGGATGGCAAGCGAAAGAGGGACGATCGACGCGACAACGCCGGCGAGAAGGTATCCCCCGATGGCAAGGCCGAGGAGCGGGATATTCAAGCCGATTATCGCGATCAGGTTATCCCATCCAGAATAAAACGATTTCTTCAGGAAAAAGCGTATCATATATTTATAGTAGCATAAGCCTGGGTTTTTTACTATTATTGTTTCATACCGATTCGATTTGGGGGAAGCGCATGAACAGAAAGATACCTCGAACCCTTGTCATCTTCCTCGCCCTCGCCATACCGTCCTTTGCGGCGGGCGGCGCAGAGAAAGAAGGTAAGCGCGTCGCCGTTTTCGTCCCCGGGGTCGTCTCGGGTAGCCCGGTGTACGAAATGTTAACGGCAGGCGCGCGACGAGCGGTCGAAGAGGCGGCTTCGCGCGGCGTTCCCGCGTCAATCCGCGTCGTCGAGGCCGGCACCCGACAAGCCGAATGGGGGCAGCTACTCACCTCCCTCGTCGCCTCGGGCGAGTACGATCTCATCGTCTCGTCGAACCCCGCGCTTCCCGACATCGTAAAGCCGATATCGGCCCAATTCCCCTCGCAGCGCTTCCTGATACTCGACGCCTACCTCGAGGGCAACCCCTCGGTCACCACCTATCGCTACAATCAGCGAGAGCAAGCGTATATCTCCGGCTACCTGGCCGCCCTCGTCAGCTCGAGCCGAATGCCGCACGCGAACCGGGAGAGAAAGATCGGCCTCGTCGCGGGGCAGGAATACCCGGCGATGAACGGGATCATCCTCCCTGCCTACATCGAGGGCGCGCGCGCGGTGGATCCGTCCTTCGAGGTCGACTTCCGCGTCGTCGGCAACTGGTACGACGCCGCGAAGGGCGCCGAGATCGCGCGCGCGATGAAGGCCGCCGGCGTCGACGTG
>JAKPSR010000246.1 GCA_029571425.1 Spirochaetota bacterium
TAAGGAAATCACCTTCATCATCCAGGGGCTCGTCGTCGTGTTCATCGCGATCAGGACGGGCTTCCGCATCTTCATCCGCTACTCGATGCGGCGCCAGCTCCGCGTCGCCCAGGAGGCGCGCAATGAATAGCATCGTCGGCAAGATCCCCACCATCCTGATGCTCGTTTCCCCGATCATGATCACGGCCACCGGCGGGATGATCTGCGAGCGCTCGGGCGTCGTCAACATCGCCCTCGAGGGCTTGATGGTGTTCGGCGCCTTCTTCGCGGCCTCGGCCCACTTTTTCCTTGAGCCGGTCTACGGGCCCGGCTCGGTGTGGGTCGCGCTCGCCATCGCCGCGGGCGCCGGAACCCTCTTCTCGCTCCTGCACGCCTTCGCCTCCGTCTCGCTGAACGCGGACCAGACGGTCTCGGGGACGGGTATTAACCTCCTCGCGAACGGCGTCACGATCTTCCTCTCGCAGGTGCTCTTTAAGCAGGACCGGACGAAGCAGTTCATGCTCGGGATGATGCCCGGCGTCGGCGGGGTATACCCGACGGCGTTCATCGCGCTCGCCGTCGTGATCGTCGCTTGGTTTCTCCTGTACCGGCGCCCGCTCGGCCTCAGGCTCCGCGCCTGCGGGGAGAACCCGCAGGCCGCCGCGTCGGTCGGCGTGAACGTGAAGCGGATCCGTTACGGCGCCGTGCTCGCGTCCGGCTTCCTCGCCGGTCTCGCGGGGGGATGCCTCGTGTTGACGACGAATACCCAGTTTAACTCGACGACGGTCAACGGTCATGGGTTCATCGCGCTCGCCGTCGTGTCCTTCGGCAGGTGGAGGCCCGAGGGGATCGCGGGCGCCTCGCTCCTTTTCGGGACGGCGCTCGCGTTCTCGATCATCGCGAGCGACTACGCCGTCCTCCGGACGCTCCCGACCGAGGTGTTCAACATCATGCCGTACGCGATCACCCTCCTGACCCTCGTCGCGTTCAGCGGCAAGAACTACGCCCCGCGCGCCGCCGGAAAGCCCTACGAAAAAGGGGCGAGCTGACGATGGGGCCGAAGGACTCGCTCGCCGTCGCGCGCGAGCGCTTTCTCGAATTGATGCGCGATAGATACGCCTGCAAACTCTACGATCCCGCGCGCCCCCTCGACGACGCCGAGGTTCGCTTTATCCTCGAGTGCGCGCGCCTTTCGCCCTCGTCCTTCGGGATCGAGCACTGGCGGCTCTTCGCCGTCCGCTCCCCAAGCGCGATCGCCCTGCTCGCCGACGCCTGCCTCGACCAGGACGCGGTCAGGACGGCGAGCCTCGCCGTCGTCGCCGCGACCCCGACGGGAACGGCATTCGCGCCCGACTCTGCCCTCGTCCGACAGCGCGGTTCCCGCTTCCCGGGCGGGCTCGACGTCTTCGTCGCCGACTACCGGGGTTACTACGAGTTCCTTTCGCGGAACGGGCTCGTAGACCATTGGGCGCGCGCCCAGTGCTACATCGCCTGCGCGAACATGATGACCGGCGCGCGCGCCGCCGGGATAGACTCCTGCGCCATCGAAGGTTTCGAGGACGAGCGGGTCCTCGCGGCCGTCGGGCTCAAGAGCGGCCCCTGGCAGACCGGGATCGTCACCGTCTTCGGCCACGCTGCCGACGCCGCCCCCCGCGAGAAAATACGGATGCCCCTCGATGAAATCGCCTCTTATCTGTGACCGCACGCTCGTCCTCAAGCTCTTCGAGGGCTTCTCGATCGAGCGATGGAACGACCTCGCGCGGCCCTTCGAGCTCATCGAGATGGATAAGGCCGCGGAGAAGGCCGTTCTCGCCTACATGATCGGTAAGATGGAGGAATCGCGCGGCGCGTCGATCGACTGGTCCTTCGTCGCGCACGGGATTCTGTTCGACCTCCTTCGGAAGATCGCCCTCTGCGACATCAAGGCGCCCGTCCAGCGGATGATCCGATCAGACTTTCCCGAGGAATACCGGCGGCTCAACGAGTGGGTCGTCGACCAGTACCGCGCCGTGATCAGGGACGGCGAGCTCCTCGGCTCGTTCGAGCGGTACGTGAACGACGAGCCCGACCGCGCGGGCGTTTCCTGGCGCGTGCTTCGCGCCGCGCACAAGTTCTCCACGCTTCGCGAGCTCGAGATGGTGCGCGCGGTCAACGAGCCGTTTCGCCTCGTCGAGATCGAGAAGGCGCTTGCCCGCGACCTCGAGGACTTCGCCGACCTCGCGTGCATACGCGAGCTCGCCGCGAAGGGGAAGGCGTGGCTTTTCCTTACCGAGATCGAGAAGCTCCGCTTTCAGACGAGATGGAACCAAACACCGCGCGTCCCGCGGACCTCGGTCCTCGGGCATTCATTTTTCGTGGCCGCCCTGACCATCCTGCTCGGGCGCGGCCGGGGGATATCCCCGCGCCGGGAGTACGCCAATTTCTTCTCGGCCCTCTTCCACGACCTTCCGGAGGCGGTGACGCGAGACATCATATCGCCGGTGAAGCAGGCGACGAGCGGGCTTCCG
>JAKPSR010000253.1 GCA_029571425.1 Spirochaetota bacterium
CCTGCAGTAAGCGACAAATAAAAGAAGGAAACCCAAATCCCGGCCGAGGTCCTGTCGACCCCGCGCGCCTTCGTCAGGAGGCTAAATGCCCATACTCCCATCAGGAATTCCGCGGCCGCGTACGCCGCGTATACGGCGATCTGCGTCCATACCGCGATCGTTCGCCTTCGTTCGCCCACTGTCGCGTTCTCGTTCGCTTCCTCGGCGCGCACGTCCTCGGCGCCGACGCCCGAGGACACGTTCCCCGTTTTCGCCCAGAGCCCAAGGGAGAGGAATAGGATTGCCGATAGGACGAGCTGAATCGATCCGAGGACTCGGTACCCAATCCGCCAGCCGAGGCCGGCCGCGAGCACGGCAGTGACGATCATCGGGCCGATCGTCGCGCCGATTCCCCAACAGCAGTGCAGCCAGTTCATGTGGCGCGAGGAGTAGTGCGCGGCGACGTAGTAGTTGAGACCGCAGTCGATCGCCCCTGCCCCGAAGCCGAGGAGCGGCACGAGGGGGATGAGCCAGAGGAACGACGGGGCCACCGAATAGCCGAGTAGGCCCATCGCCGTCATTAGGCAGCTGACGAAGGTCACGCGGGCCGTCCCAAATCGGGCGAGGACCCGACCGCTCATCACGCTCGAGGTCGCCGAGCACACCGTGAGCAGGATCGTGACAACCCCGGCGAGCTCAAGGGGCTTTCCGAAATCGATCCGCATCGAGGGCCAGGTAATCCCGAAAACGCTGTCGGGAAGCCCAAGGCTGATGAAAGCGAAATAAATGATGACGAGCAGTAATACGATCGCGTGTTGCTTCTTCATAATTGTTTATTATGACAACAAATTACCCACCCGTCAAGAGCGTTGGTTGACAGCGGGGCAGGGGAGGGTATACTCCAAGGTGAGGGGTGACGATGATGAAGGCCTTATGCATCGGCGGGACAGGAACGATCAGCTCGGGCATCGTCAGGCGGGCGATCGAATCCGGGTGGGAGGTTACCCTGCTTAACAGGGGAAACCGCGGGGAACGCGTTTGCCCCGGGGCCCGGGTTCTCGTCGGCGACGTCAACATGGACGAGGGCGCGATCGCCTCGCTCGTCGCGGGGAAAGACTACGACGTCGTCATCGACTTCATCGCCTTCGTGCCGGGCCAGCTTGAGCGCGACGTGCGCCTCTTCTCCGGCCGGACGGGGCAGTTTATCTTCATCAGCTCAGCATCAGCGTACCAAAAGCCCGTCGAGCACTATCGCATTTGCGAACGTACCCCGCTCGCCAATCCCCTGTGGAATACTCGCGAAACAAGATAGCCTGCGAGGAATTCCTTCTCGAAGAACGGCGGAAAAACGGTTTTCCCTGCACCGTCGTGCGGCCGAGCCACACCTACGACGACCGATACCTTCCCGTCGCCGTTCACGGTAAGCGGGGCGCCTGGCAAGTCGTCGACCGGATACTGAAGGGAAAACCAGTCCTCGTGCACGGAGACGGTTCGTCGCTTTGGACCCTCACGCATAGCGACGACTTCGCGCGCGGCTTCGTGCCCCTGATGGGAAACCCCGCGGCCGTCGGCGAGACCTTCCAGATCACCTCGGACGAGTCGCTGAGTTGGGACCAGATCTACGACCGTATCGGCGACGCCCTCGGTAAGACGGCTAACAAGTATCACGTATCGTCGGATTTCCTCGCCGCCTGCGATCCCGAGTTGGTCGGGACCCTTCTTGGCGACAAGGCGAACTCCGTCGTGTTCGACAACGCGAAGTTAAAGGCCCTCGTTCCCGATTATCGCGCCGAGATTCCCTTCGCGGAAGGCGCGCGCCGATGCGTGCGCTACCTGCTTGGTACCCCTCGCGCCCAGGTCGCGGATCCCGACTTCGATCTTTTTTGCGACCGAGTCGTCGCCGCCCAAGAGGCGGCCAAAGCGTCTTTCTTCGCGAGCATAACGCGATAACCCCGCTTACCGTCGCGCGAGGACGCGGAGCCAGGTCGGCGGCACCGAAACCGTCAGACCCCCTCCCGCGCTTCGCGCTTCGTATCCCGGGTCAAGGAGGTCCATCCAGCGCGCGGCCGAGTCGCCGGTGCTTGCGTCCGCGATGCGCACGCTCGCCGGTTTTTTGCTCGCGTTGACGGCGACGATGACCGCCTCTGTGCCCGAACCGCGTTCATACGCGAGTTGCAGCGAAGAAACGTGAAGCTGCCTGTAGTCGAACGACCGGAGCGCCGCGACCTCCCGCCTGAGGCGGGCGAATCGCGCGATCGCGCCTAAAAGCGCGTCCGGGTCAGTAGGCGGCATGCAGTCCGGGGCCAGCCGCGCGAACCTGATCGCCGATGAAGGCGACTCGATCGCCGGGCGCAACGCCGCGTCACTTCCGTTCGCTTTGATCCCCCTGATGCCCCACTCGCTTCCGTAATAGAGGGACGGAATCCCCGGCGCCGTGAAGAGCATGCCGTAGAGGACATAGAGGTGGGCGGCTTCCTTGAGGCTCGAGGCGACGCGGTTGACGTCGTGGTTGTCGGCGAAGTTATAGAGCGGAATATCGCGATAAAGCCCGGTCGGGCCCCACTGCCGGTTGAGGGTCCATGCGATCTCGAAGAGATTCCCGTCATTCAGGCTCGACCACAGGCCCTTGTAGAGTTCGTAGTTCGTCGTCGAGTCGAGTCTTCCCGCTCGGGCCCAGTGCCGATAGTCCCCGTGCACGACCTCGCCCATTAACCAGAAGCCTGGCTTCCGCGCCCTGCATCGAGCGGCGAGATAATCCATGAACCCCGGGTCAAGGACGTCGGCCGCGTCGAGCCGGAGCCCGTCGATCCCGAATTCATCGATCCAACCAATCGTCGCCTCGACGAGGTGCTCGCGAACCGCCGGCGCGTCCGTGTTCAGCTTCGCGAGCGAGAAGTGACCGCTCCACCCCTCATACGAGAATGAGTCCCCCTCGGGGCTTCGTTTTGAGAAATCCACCCCGCGATACCACGCTCGGTACTCCGAGGTCGGTCCCCGGTTCCTGAGGTCTTGAAACGCGAAAAAATCGCGGCCAGTATGGTTCAGGACGGCGTCGAGCACTACCTTGATCCCTCCTTCGTGGAACCTCGACACCAGCCAGACGAGATCCTCGTTCGACCCAAGACGCCTGTCGACGAGCCGATAGTCGACCGTGTCGTATCCGTGACTCGATGATTCGAATAGGGGACCGAGATACACCGCCGTTACCCCGATGGATTGGAGATGAGGAATGAAGTCGGCGATTCGTCGCAAGGCATGGTTGGTTTCGCTCGTGCGCTCATTTCGTTCTGGACAGCCAAGCATTCCTAAGGGATAGATGTGATAGAAGAGATCGTTTGAAGATATCATATTGGTCCTTTATTTATCTATTATACCTACCGGTAGGTATAATAGTAGATCAAAAAAAAACAAACCTATATTTCCTCTTTCTCCTGAAACCGAGATTACGAGAAAATTCCGTGCATAAAGAAGTGTACGACACGATTTAGGGTTTCATCAGATAGCTCAATCTCGCGGTTAACAACAAGCAGCGCCCACGCGCGGAGCATTCCCTGAAAGTTCTCGCTATATAAACGCTCTCGCCCCTTCATGTTGCCATGATCGGCTGAGGCCTCACGAAAAAGTCGCTCAAGCCTTTCATTGAATGCAGTACGAAACGACTGATAGGCTGCGCTACTGATATTTTCCGGAGGAGTAGATAACAGGGCGAGATGGAAACGGAAATATGCCTGGTGGGAGAGCGCAAAGGCGACATATTCTCTCGCAAGGATAGTCAGGTTCATCACGATATCGTGACTATATGTCGCCCCACGGTCGATAACTGCGTACATCTGATTGCCGTATCGATCGATGATAGCGTCAAGAAGTCCTCTCTTATTGCCAAAATGATGATAGAGAGTCGGCTTCGTTACTCCGGACTCGTCGACGATCTCCTGAACGCCGACTGCGTCATACCCTCTGAGGGCAAAAAGATCGAGGGCTGTTTTGAGTATTGTAAAGCGAGTCGATTCCTTTTCCTGATCCATATAGTTACTATACCTACCGGTAGGTATAGTGTCAATCTCTATACCGATCGGTATAGAGATTTTCTTCTCATTCTTCAATAAAAGCTTCGGGATAGAGCGTCTGGAGAAGGGTTCTCCCGGTTCGCGTGCGGAATACGGTTCGCGACGTAGCGGCAATCGCGGTAAGTCCCATCTGGTCCTCGTCGGCGTTTACTACAAAATCAGCCTCGACGAGGGCACGAAAGTCGTCGCCGTCGATCGCGGCATAGCTGTGGTGATGTCCGACGAGGAAGCAAACGCGGTCCGCGATGGACGTCGGGGCGACCACTTCGGCGAGGATGGCTCGCGCGATCGGTGGTCCCTCACGTTCTTGCCAGTGACCGGCGGATGAACCGTGCCGTCGCTCCGCCTCGTGGATGCCGATGTCATGCAGGACGGCTGCCGCCTCGAGCGCGGCGAGCTCATCGCCTCCGATGCCTTCGCCGAGCGCGATGAGCCGCGCGTAGGCGAGCACCTTCAGGGCGTGGTTGATCCTGCGGACGTCGGGCGCGTTATACGCGACCATCCGCGAGACGAGTTCGTCGGTCACGGCTTCGCGTACGCCTGATCGTGCACACCGGCGACCGCGCGGCCCGAGGGGTCGTTGATGCCCTTCCACGCCGCGTCCCATTCGAGGGCCTTGGCGGTGGAGCACGCGACGCTCGCCTCGTAGGCTACGGTCTTCGACGCGCTCGACG
>JAKPSR010000262.1 GCA_029571425.1 Spirochaetota bacterium
GACGCCCATCGCGATGTCGGGCGACTGCTCGTCGACCGACACCAGAACCGAGCACGAGTGGCCGTCGAAGCCGTACTTCGCGCGGTCGTAGCCGATCTCGACGATCTTGCCGCGCGCGATCTGGTCGATCGGCACGTACGCGTCGGTCGTGATCTCGCCCATCACGAGCACCATGCCGGTCGTCGCGCAGCACTCGCAGGCGACGTGCGCGTCCGGGTCCAGCGCGAGTATCGCGTCGAGCACGGCGTCGGAAATCTGGTCGCAGATCTTGTCGGGATGGCCCTCGGTCACGGATTCGGACGTAAAAAATCTTCTCATTTTCTGCTCCTCCGGTGTGTTATTCGAACAAAAAAACCCGCCGCGGGCGAGCTTCGGTTGTGTCCCTCTGACTCGCCTCATCTTCCGGCGCATGCGCCGCGGGAATTGGCACCTTGCCGCTTGCGCGACCGGTTGCCGGGTTTCATCGGGCCCGTCCCTCAACCTCTCTGGATAAGGCATGTTCAATTGTCCGAGCGATATTATACGACAGATCGCGGGCATTGTCAAGCGCGCGTTTTGCGCTTGAATCCGCCGCCTTTTCTGTGGTATAATATGGTTTGAGAGAAACGGAGGACGCAAATGGCGCTTTCAATGGTACACCTTCTCGCGGCGCACCGCTGGGCCGTCGGCCGACCGGAATACTTCGAAAGCCCCGAGTACTACCTCGGCGCGATCTCGCCGGACGCCATGCACATACGCTTCCACAACGACAAATCGCGCAAAAACGAGTTTCACCTGGGCAACTGGGTCAGCGTCGCCGAGGAAAACGTGCACGCGTACTGGCGGGAGCGGTTCGAGCCGTTCGACGTCGGCTACGGCATACACGTCCTGACCGACGGGCACTGGATACCCTCTGTCAAGCGCGACTTTCCGGAGCTCGTCAACGAGCTCGGGAACGTCCGGCCGATGCCCTATTACAACGACGTATACCAGACCGACTACGCGCTCTACCGCGACGCGCCGGAGCGGGAGCATCTGTTCGAGCTTCTGAAGATCGCGCGAGCGCCGAAGGACCACCCGATGCTCTCGGAGGCGGAACTGTCCCAATGGCGCGACGAGCAGCTCGCGTTCTACGACCGGCCCTGCCCGCACGGGGAGCCGGTCGAGCACATCGACCCGAAGTACGTCCTGCGCTTTCTCGACGAACTGATTCCCAAGATAGACGCGATCACGGGGAGGTATTTTTGATGAACAATCCGGTATTGCAGGCCATCGCCGACCGCCGCAGCATCCGCGGCTACGCGGCGGAGCAGATCACCGAGGAACAGCTTGAGACGCTTCTCACGGCCGCCCGGCAGGCCCCGAGCGCGAAGAACTGCCAGCCCTGGCACCTCTCGGCCGTGCAGGACAAGGCGCTTCTGGACGAATTCGCGCGCGACTACGTCGCGATCGCGGGCGGCGACCCCGCGAAGGCGGAGGTCAAGGAAGGCTACAGCCTGTTCTTCCGCGCGCCGACGGTCATCTTCATCTCGACGCCGGTCGAGGCTCCCTCGCGCTACGCGCAGATCGACTGCGGCATCGTTGCGCAGACGATCGCGCTCGCGGCGCACTCGATCGGGCTCGGCACCGTGATCCTCGGCCGCCCGATGGACGTGTTCCAGTCCCCCAAGGGGCCGGCGTTTGAAAAGGCGTTCAAGTTCCCGGAGGGCTACAAGTTCGCGATTGCGGTCGCCGTCGGGAAGCCGGCGATCTCGAAGGACGCCCATCCGATCCGCGAGGGGCTCGTGTCCCGCGTGTGATGGACGGCTGCTGGAACCCCTGGCACGGCTGCCAAAAGTATTCCGAGGGCTGCCTGAACTGCTACGTCTACCGCCGCGACGCGACCGTCGGCCG
>JAKPSR010000270.1 GCA_029571425.1 Spirochaetota bacterium
GACGTAGTCGGGGAGGGCGCCCTTCTCGGCGAGGTCGCGCCTCCATCGCGCGTGCGCCGCGTCGCGCGCGACGAGGAGGGGTCCTGAAAGGAGAACGGGCGTGCCGGGCTCGATGCCGGCGAGCGCGCTTCGGGCCGATTCGATCCCAAGCGAAAGGTCGATCGAGAGCGCTCCGCGGGCGATGCCGTCGGAACGGGCGACCGCCTCGGCGAAACCCGGGACGTCCTCCGGTCGCGCGACGGTTCGCTCGAGGTAGATGCCCGTTCGGTCGATGTATCCCTTTAGATTACGGTGCGCCGAGCACGAGACGCCGATCGAGACGGGGCAACTTGCCCCGTGGCGGGGTAGGCGGTATACCCGCGCCTCGGCCGCGAGGGCGGTTCCGCCGAACTGGGCCCCGAGCCCGGTTTCCGCCGCGATCTCGAGGACTCGAGACTCCCACTCGCGGGCGCGGAGAGGGACGGCGCCGAGGACGTCGGTCGGCCAGCCGGGCGGCGTCTCCTCAAGGCCGTCGGCGGTCGCCAGCTTAAGGGCGAGAAGGTTTTGCTCCGGGCTTAGCCCGCCAACGACGACGCACACCTTGTAGGGGGGGCAGGCGGCCACACCGAGGCGCGGGATTTCCTCGCGGAGATACCGATCGAAGGCGTCCTTGGAGAGGATGGCCTTCGTCGCCTGGGTGAGGCTCGTCTTATTCGACGATCCGCCGCCCTTGGCGCAAAAGAGGAAACGATAGGCCGTTCGCGCTGGCTCGTCTGCGGTTCCCGTCGCGCCGTTCCCCGACGCGAAAAGGGTGATTTGGGCAGGAAGGTTGTTTCCGGGGTCAGACTCGTCAAAGAGGGATGAAGGAACCGTCGTCGAGAATCGAAGGTGGCGCGAGGCGTAGGCGCGCTCGACGCCTCGCGCGAGGGAACCGGTCTCGTCCCCATCGACCGTAATGCCCGCGTCGCGCCAGCCGAAAACGCAGGCGATCCCGGTATCTTGGCAGAGCGGCAACGCGCCTCGAGCCGAAATCGCGGCGTTTCTGAGGAGGATGACCGCGACAAGTCGATCGTTCGCGCTCGACGCGGGGCCATTTGCCACCGCGATGAGCCGGTCGAGATGGGCGCGCGTGAAGGTAAACGAGAGGCGGGCGAAGGCCTCCTCGGCGAGGAAGGCGAGATCCTCGGCGGGAAACGTGGCGACAGTACCCGTCGCGCGCTGGCGCAGCAAATCGAAGTCCATACGGACGAGTATAGCCCCGAGCCGGGCTTTTTGCTATACTTTCCCGGAACAGGAGGATCTATGTCAGCGATGCTCTACGCATGCTCCGCCGGGAGCCTGCTTTTTTCCCTCTTCTGCTTCGTTCCCGCGTTCGGCGTTTCCGCCCTCGGCTTCCCGCTTACCCTCGGGTTTACCGCGTTCCTCGCCGTCGCGACCCGCCGCTTCCTGGCGTCCCCGAGCCGATCGCGGCTCGGCCTTCTGCGCAAGACTTTGGAATACCTTCCGTTCGTCGCGATGACCGGCTTCGTCCTCTGCCGCGTCGAGGCCGACCTCGGCAAGGCCCGGGACGTCCTCTCCGCCCTCCTGTGGACGGCGCTGTTCGCCCTTTCCTTCATCGTGCTCTTCCTGCTCTCCGATAAGCGAATCGCCCGCAGGTTCCCCGACTTAGCCGTCCCGCAGGAACCGAAGGATGCGAAAGATCGCGCGAAGGGCGATAAGGGCCGCAAGTCCGTAGCGGCCCCGGCCAAAAAGCGCCCCCCGCTCCGGGAAGCCTTCGAGTGGATCGACGCACTGGTGCAA
>JAKPSR010000286.1 GCA_029571425.1 Spirochaetota bacterium
GCGGCGAAGGCCGCGACGAGGATCGCGGCGCAAAGTGCGGCGCGGCGCCATGCGAGGGCTATCATGAATTGGCCTCCAGGATCGCGAGGGCGTTCGAAAGCTCGTTCGGGTTGTCGCGGCTTGCCGGGAACCGGGCGGCGAGAAGGTCGCCCGCGCGTAAGACCGCGTCGCGCAGGGCCTCGGCGGCCTTGCCTTTCTTGATCCCGGCGGCGACTAAGCCCGCAAGGGCGTCCCATTCCGATTGGGGAACCTCCGCCGCGACCGAGCGATCGGCGACGACGTGGACCTCGCGCTCAAGGTAGGAAACGAAGAGCAGTATCCCCGTCCCGTTCCTCGTCGCGTAGACCCCGCTTTCGACGAAATGCCTCAGGGCGCGGTCTCGCACCGCGCGGCTTCTCGCCCGCCTCGGCACGATCAACCGGTCGATCGCCGGGACGTTCGCGAGGAGGAAGGCGAGGGCGGTGACGGCGAATCCGACGAGGCCGTGAACGAGGGCCGGGACCCAGGGCTCCACGTGCCAGAATGCCCGGTCAAGCAGGGCGAGCACCTGATCCCGCGCGAGCAGGGCGGCCGCCGACGCGGCGAGCCCGAGCATGACGGAGGCGAAGAGCTCGTGGAATGAGTAGTCGTCGCTCCGCGGTATCGCGGCGACGGCGATCTCCCCGTCGGTGCGCCGCTCCGCCTCGCGCACCGCGCGCTCGATGCCGTCGAGGTCGGCGCCCGTGAGGCGGAGCCTCCGCATGAGGGAGGCCGCGGTCATTCGAACGATACCTCGGGAGCGCGCTCGGCGCCTTCCGCCGCGGTGAAGTAGGCGCGCTCGCGGAAGCCGCCCATGTTCGCCACGATCGCGCGCGGGAACTGCTTGATGAACTTGTTGTAGGCGGTGACGATCTCGTTATAGCGCTGGCGCTCGACGGTGATCCGGTTTTCCGTCCCCTCGAGCTGGTCCTGCAGCGCGAGGAAGTTTTGGTTCGCCTTGAGGTCGGGGTAGTTCTCGGTCACCACGAGCAGTCGCTGCAGCGCGCCGCTCAGGTCGTTCTGCGCCTTTTGGAAGCGGGCGAACGCCTCCGGGTCGGTCAGCACCTCGTCGGAGACGTTCATGACGCCGCCTGCCCTCGCGCGGGCCTCGGTCACCTGGGTGAGCACCTCGGACTCGTGCTTCGCGTAGCCCTTGACGGTCGCGACGAGGTTCGGGATGAGGTCGAGGCGGCGCTGGTAGACGTTCTCGACCTGTCCCCATTGGCCCTTCGCGTCCTCCTGCAGGGAAACCATCGCGTTGTAGTTTCCGGCGAAGAAACGATATACCGAGAAAACGATCACGCCGATCACGGCGAGCACGATTACGAGCGTCTTTAGTCCTTTACCCATACTGGCGAACCTCCGGTGGAAAGCGTATATGAGTACAGTACCCAGAAAGGACCACGCGGTCAATCCGATTCACCCGTCCCTTTACATTTCACCCGTCCCCAATTATAGTTTAGGGATGAACTTCGCCGAGATCGAGTCGGGCGTTCGACGCGCGAGCGACGCGACCGAGCATATATACGTCGAGTTGGGCCAGCTATTCCCCGCCCTCCTGTCCTTTGAGCGCGACGTGGGCGGGAATCCGGTAGACACGCTCACTGCCCTGATTGCCGACCTTCGCGAGGGCTTCGCCAGCGCCGACGCCGACGAGGCGGGTTCATTCGCCTCCTTTCAGCGCCGGAACGAGGGCCTCTTCCGCTCCCTAAGCGAGCGGATGGCCGGCCTTTCCGGGGTGAACGAGCGCGTCGTCCAGATCCGCACCGATTCCGAGGAACTCGAGGTCATTTCGCTGAACGCGATGGTGATCTCGATTAAGTCTGGCGAGCGGGGACGCGCCTTCTCGTGCATCACCGAGCACCTCAAGGCCCTGTCGGCCCGCCTCATCAGGCTTACCGACGACCTCAAAGCCGGCGAGTCCCGCATCGTCGAGCGGAACGAGGGCCTGCGCGGCTCCTTCGGCGCCCTTACGGAGACCCAGCGGGGGATCGAGGCCCTGGGGCGCGACGACGAGACCATGCGGGTGCGCGGCGTCGTCGAGGAGGCCGGCTCCGCCCTCCTCGAGCTCGCGCGCGAGGCCGAGCGGGTCCGCGATCCGATCCGGTCCGCAATGGGCTCCCTTCAAATCCAGGACATCGTCCGCCAATCGATCGATCAGGTAGTGCTCGCCCTTGACGGGCTCGACGAGAGCGCGACGGGGGAGGAGTCCCACGCCCGCCTTGACCGGCTCTCGTTCAACGTCGAGATCCTCGCCCTCGTCGAGAAGATCCTTTCCGACGTCGACGCCCATCTCGCCGACTCGGTGCGCGGCTTCGCGCGCGACTGGGCCGAGGTGCGCGATCGCCTCGCCGCCGTCGAGGCGCTGCGGTCCCGCTTCGTCTCCCGCTTCCTTGACCCGAGGTCGAAAAGCCCGGATTCCCTCGCCGACATCCTCGAGCGCATGGTTTCCCGGTTCCGCGACTACGTCGACCGCATCGCCTCCTTCCAGCGCGGGCAGCGCGGGCTCGTCCGGGACAGCTCCGTCATCGTCTCCGAGGTAAAGCGGCTCAGGGACCTCTTCGACACGATTAAGCCCGTCATCTCCCGGCTTCAGCACGTCCGCATCACCCAGCAGATCGAGGTCGCGAAGAACGACGCGATCGCCGCCGTGCGCGGCACGGTAGACCACATGAGCGAGCTCATCCTGCGCGCCGACGAGCGCGTGCAGTCGACGCGAAAAGAGCTTGACGCGTTCATCTCCGGCATCGAGGAGCTCATCGCGGACTTCGCCTCCGGCTCGGAGCGCGACCACGCGGACCTCGAGCGCGTCAGGGACGGGAAGCTTTCCTTCTTCAACCGCATGCGCGAGTGCCAGGAGGAGCTTTCCGGCGCGGTGCTCCGCCTGCAGGTCTATCCCGATTCCTTCCAGGCGATGTGCCGCCGCGTCGACGCGCTCGCCTCGGAGCTCTCGGGCGTCGAGGCGGCCGTCGCCTCGTTCCGCGACGAGGCTTCGCGGAAGCGGGTCGTTGAGGAGCAGGAGCGCGACCGCGCGCTCGCCGACCTGGGGATCGAGTCGTGGGCCATCCACGACGAGCGGTTCCGCTCGATGGTCGAGAAATTCACGATAACGGCGCATAAGGAGGAGGCTGGCAGGATAGCCGGCTTCGACGTGGAGGGCGCGGCGGCGGCTGGCGAGGTTACCCTGTTCGTCTAGGACTTAACGAGGACGGCGCCCTCCTCCTTGGTGAGGGGGCGCGCGATCGTGACGCCGTACTCGCTCGTCTCGACGAGCTTCGGCTTTCCGTCGGACTTTGCCTCGCCGAGGAGCTGCACCACCGGGTAGCGCGGGTTCTCGGGATTGACGTCGACGACCTGGCCGATCTTGTTGTTCGAGAGGAGCACGTAGAGGCCGATCGGGTAGAGCGAAAGCGAGAACAAGAGGGCGCGGATCACGGTCTCGTCGTACTGCTTCCCCACGTTCTTCATGATGTCGATGATGCCCGAGTAGGCGTCGCGCGCCTCCTTGTAGGGCCTGGGCGCGGTGACCGCCTCGTACGAGCAGGCGACCGCGATGATCTTCGCGTAGATCGAGATCTTTTCCTTCGTGAGCTTGCGGGGATACCCGTCCCCGTTTTCCCGCTCGTGGTGCTCAAGCACGCCGAGGCAGATGTTGAGCGGGAACGAGAACTCCCTGAGTATGTTGTACGAGATCACGGGATGCGTGAAGATGGCGTTCTTCTCGACGGGGCTTAAGACCTTCGTGCCCATGTAGAGCTGCGGCGGGAGGCGTATCATCCCGATCTCGTGCAGGATGCAGGACACCCCGAGCTCGATCAGCTTATGGAGCGGGAATTTGAGCTGGATCCCGATGACGAGGGCGTAGACCGTCGATCGCATCGAGTGGACGACGAGGTAGTTCTTGTCGCGGCTTTCCTGGGATGGCTGGACGCGGAGCGCGTGTTTCTTGTTGTCCCGCACGAATTCGCACAGGCCCTTAACACGGTCGGATATCGCCTGGAGGTTAAGCTCCTTCCTCGTCGCGTATCGCGTGTATATCTCCGCTATAAATGATTGGTATTCGTTATACGTCCGCTCGGCGGCGGCGAATACGGCCTCGTCGGACGCGTCGCTCGGGACCTGCTCGGCCTCGCGCTCGCGGGCGGGGGGCGCTTCCTTCGCCTCGGCGACCTGCTCGTCCTCGAGGGACCCGGCGAAGGACACCGGCTCGGAAACCTCGCTCTTCTCGGTGGGTCGCCCCTCGGAATATGCCTTATAGAATTCCCAATCGGTCAGGGCCTTCTTAAGGCCGGCCGCGACCGGTACTCCGGGGGTGAGGAGGAGGAACTTCTTGTCAAGCAGCAGATCCTGCGTGAAGTAATTGTCGATTGGCAGTTCCGGCACGCTAAAGGTATTCACTTACTCTCGTCCCCTGTAGTACACTGCCGACATCGCTTAAGGAGCGCGGTCGATGAAATTCAAGTTCTTGGTCGTTACTTTTAATATCGTACTAATTGTATCCTTTCTTATAGTTTTTTTCACCCCTTTTTTCGCCCTTGACGCGGGCTTCATGGCCGAGTTCTGGCTTCGCAACTGGTACCTCGCCGCCGTGTTCTTGCTGTTGATCGCCGGGGTGAACCTCCTATTCGTCCTAAATGGGCGAACCCTCGTCCTGCTTGAGCGCGAGGACTGGCCGGCGCTCGCCGCCCACCTGGAGCGGCAGGTCTTCGACCGCGGTCGCCTTACGCGGCGGACGGTGCGCCTGCTTTGCGACGCCCTGATCCTGCTCGCCGACTTTCAGTCGATCGCTCGCCTGGAGGCCCTGCTGGCGGCTAAGCGGCCCCGGCTTCTTGATTCCCTTGGGCCCCACTTCGCGGCGGCCCGTCTCCTTGCCGGCGACTACCCCGGGCTTGAGACCTTCGCCGCGCAGGATCGCTTTCGGTCCGGGCCAGACGCCGACTGGATGGGCTTCTTCCTCGGTTTTGCCCGGCAAATGGGGAAGAAGGACGCCGTCGACGCCCTGGTCTCCCTCTCCCGTACGGCTCGCGACCCGATCGTCGTCGCCCTTGCCGGGTATCTCGCGGGAGGGGCCGTCGCGCGGGGAAATCCCGCTCGGGCCGAGGAAGCCCGGTCCGCGGCGGCCGAGGCCCGCGATCGGGTTCGCGCCCGGTTCTCGCGAGCGCGGTGGGATAGGGCGGTCGATGAGGCGCGATCCCAGATGTACGTCGTGATGGTGGGGAAATTGCTCGACGAGGCGGGTGCCTGGCTTTTCTCCTAGCCGTTTTTCAGTTCGTCGCGCAAAAAAAGAGGCTGTCCGAAGGTTTTCGGACAGCCTCGCGTTTTTTCGGCTTGCGGCTCCTCTGGAAAGGGGCGCAAGGCCGGGAAGGGTATCGGGACTAACCCGACCCTACCCGATGCAGGGCACGAACGGCGACTGGACGTCAATCTCTTTCGCCGTTCCATATGTACAGCCTACATACAGAGTATCGGCCGGTATCGCCGGATCTTTAGTCTTTTTTTAGGGCTCGAAGGTTTTGGTCGGCGGCCTCGGCGATCGCCCGGTAGGTGGCGAGGGACGCGGCGAGGGGATCGGCCTCGGCCTCGGGTTCCGCCGCGAAGACCATCGCCGACACCTCCTTCGCCCCGTTCGCCAGGATGGCGCGGTCGATCTCGGCAAGCTCGCGCGCGAAGGCGGCTGGGTCCATTTTTCGCGCCGTTCGTCCTGCCCGTTCGTCGGCGCAGCGCCGGGCGCCCCGCGACGCGAGGGTTTTAAGGGCGGCGAGGTCGCGCTCGAGCTCGGCGAGTGCCGAGGCGAAGGCGTGATCTCGCGCGTCCTTCTCGGGTCCCGGCGCGGTCCAACGATCGGCCTCGGCGGCGAGGGCGTCGAGCGCGCGGTCGATCTCGGGCCTGATCCGGGGAAGTGCGAGGAGTTCCTCGATCGCGGCGACGCGAAAGCCGGGGATCCGCGTCCCTTCCGGGGTCAGGGTGAACGTCGGGGCCTCGGGATGGCTCGCGAGCTTGCTTTCGAACCACCAAGCGTACAGGATCAGCCGCTTATCGCTCAGCACGGTTCCCCCGAGGTAGTCAGGCACGGGGCGCGGGCCGGCCCCGTAGAGGGCGGCGGTTCCCGACGTCTCGGCCGGGCAGAGGCGCGTCGAGTCCGCGTGTGTCCGCTCCTCGAAGACGCTTCCCCGAAAATGCGTTTGCCTGCCGGGAAAGCCGAGGTCGAGGCCGGCCATGTGGATGGATCCCGCGCCGAGGACCCGCGCGAGGTCCCACGCGCTCGTCGATACCGATCCCCCGGCGCCGAGCGCGCCGCGCGGCCGGGTGCGCGCCTCAAGGTAGGATCCGAGCGGGAAGAGCGAGGCGGCGAGGAGGCGGGCGCGGCACTGAAAGCGGAAGACCGGGGGATAGGCCGCGGCCTCGGTGACGAGGACGCTTCGCGGTGCGGAGACCCCGTCGAGATGCCTGAAATTCCAGTATTGGGGATCGACCAGGACGACGAAGTCGGGCTCGACGCCCGCGCGCGAGGCGGCGCGGCAGGCGGTGTCGACGCAGACGATGACCGCCCGCTCGCGAAGCTCGGCCAGGCGCGGCAGTATCCGGTCGAGGCTGGGCCCGGCGGCGAGGACGACGAAGGGCATGCCGGAGAATCGGTTCCCGATCAGCTCGATGCCGGCGAGGTCGCGCATGTGGCCGAGGTTGCGGGCCATGTTCCGGAGCCACAGGCCACCGAAGCGGCGGAGGGTGTTCGCGTTGATTTCCTTCTTCTCGCGGTTTCGCTTTCTGATGCTCGCCCATTCCGCGAACCACGCCGCGTTCGGCGCCGCGAGCGCGGGACTTTCGTGGACGGGGAGGGAATCGAGCCCGGCCGCCTCGATGACGGCGTTGGCGTCCGGGGCCGCGAGCCCGACGACGAGGGTAAGCCGCTCGTGCGAGAGCAATCCCGATAGGTCGCGCGCCGAGAGGCAGAGAAGGAAGAGGAAGAGGTCCGGCTCGACGATGGCGACCGGGGCGTTCGGGTTGCGGGCGGCGTAGAGCTCGGGGAGGTAGGCGAGGCCGGCGCCCGCGAAGGCCATCCCGTCGGGGCTCGCGAGGCTTCCCTCGGCGAGTGCGCGCTCGGCCTCGCGCAATGGGTTGTACCTTGAGTGGACGGGGACGCCGCGGACCGTCAGGGTCGGCGAGCCTGACGGAGTGGGCTCGACGCGCCAGTCCGTCGGCACGCGCGCCGCGAGAGCGGCGGCCTCCTCGTCGGTCCCGAGCGAGACGAGGCGGGCGAGCTCGGGAAACCGCGCGCGCAGGAGGGCGAGGTTCCCGGCGAGGGTATCACTCAAGGGTAAGCTCAATCCTCGTCCCCCGCTCGACGGGCGAGCCCGGCTCGGGGCTTTGCCTCGTCACGTACCCGTCGCCGACGATCACGACGGTGATGTCTTTCCGGTCGAGGAGCCTCGTTAGCATGCGCTTCGGCACACCGGTCAGGTCGGGCATCACCGTGCCGATCTCGACCGGCCGATTGCGCGGTACCGGGATGATCCCGGTATGGCGCACCGAGGTGGCGCCCCCGCGTCCCATGCCGAGGTAATCGATGAGGACGTTCGCCGCCTTCGACACGACGGGCGCCGCGATCCTGCCTCCATAGGTCTCGCCGACCGGCTTGACGATGGCGAGGTACAGGATCACCCGCGGGTCGTTCGCCGGGAAGATGCCGATGCAGCTCGAGATAAAGTCGGTGGAACTATACCCGGCTCCCGTCGACGACTGCATCTGCGCGGTGCCGGTCTTGACCGCCATCGGCAGGTCGCCGACGGCCGCCCTGATGCCGGTCCCCGATTCCGAGGTCGTCTGCATGTAGCTCAGCATCAATTCCGCCGTGGCCGGGGAAACGACCTGGGCGATGGGTTGGACGCGGTGTTCGTAGACCGGGGTCCCGTCCTGGTCGTAGAGGCGGGACACGAGGGTCAGCTTGATCGAGGTTCCCCGGTTCGCGAGCGCGGTAGCCGCCTCGACCATTTGGAGGGCGGAGACCGACAGCTCCTGCCCGATCGCGATCGTCGGCTTCGAGCGGATGGACCACGAATCGCGCGCGCGGAATATGCCGGCCGTCTCGCCGGGAAGCTCGATACCAGTCCGCGACCCGAACCCGAACGCGCGAAGCTTTTCCTCGAACGGGGCGGAGGCCGCCCGCTCGGCGATTTGGGCCGTCGCGTCGTTGCATGAGAATTTGATGGCCCCCCGCGCGGTCAGCCAGCCGTGGTGATCGAGGCACTTGATGTTGATCGCCTCGCCGCGCGCCGTGGTGAGGGTGTACGCGCCGTCGCAGAAGAATAGGTCGTCGTCGGAGACGACGCCGAGATCGAGGAGGGCCGCGATCGAGAATATCTTGAAGACGGAGCCCGGCTCGTAAGCGTAGAGGGCGGGGCGGTCGTAGCGCTCCTCGTCCGGGCTCTGCGCGAAGGCGTTGAGGTTCGCCGAGGGCTCGCTGATGTAGGCGAGTATCTCGCCCGTCTTCGCGTCGCAGGCGAGCATCATCACGCCCTCCGCCCCCGTCTCGCGCATCGTGTCGCGCGCGATCTTCTCGAGTTCGTACTGGACGTTGCCGTCGATCGTCAGCATCACGTTCGTGCCGACGGCGCGATCGGATCCGGGGCCAACAGGCGGGGAAAGCGTCCCCTCGAGCGCGTACTCGATCCCGGTGAGCCCGTGGCCGTCGTCGCCGAGGAAGCCGACGACGTGGCTGGCGAGCTGGTTCTCGGGGTAGGTGCGGCTGACGACGGGCTCGAGCCTGATCCCGCGCAGGCGCGCGCCCGCGACGGCGTCGGCGACCGCCGCCTTCTCGCCCTCGCTGATTTTTTTCTTGAGGTAAAGGAAGTCGCCGGGCGCCTGCGCCAGCCGCGCGCGGATCTCGTCCTCGCCCATCGAAAGCGCGGGCGCGAGGGCTCGCGCGACGTCGTCCTGGTCGATGATGGCGGACCGGGTGACGGCGACGTTGTAGAGCGTGGTTTGCGCCGCGAGCACCTTGCCGTTTCGGTCGAGTATCGAGCCGCGTTCCACCGCGATCCGCGGCTGGGCTTGGCCCGCCTCGGGTACGAGCATCCGGCGGCCGTAGGTGACGACGACGAATAAGGTCAAAAGCGCGACCGACGCGACGAGGAAGACGAGACGACCCTTGGGGATAAAGCCGTTTATTTCCATAGGACCTTGCCGCGCACGCTGTCGACCGACACGAAGCCGTAATCGCGGGAATCCCTGGACGCGGCCGGGTTGTCCCCGACGGCGAAGACCGTGCCCCCGGGCACGGCGGGCGTCCCGCTCATCTTTTGGTATTGCTCCTCGGTGAGCTCGATGTCCCTGCCCGCGACGCGGACCCGATATCCCGCCGCGTTGGAGTACTCTAAGGGCTCCCCGGCGACCGCCCGGCAGCGCTTGATCACGTGCCTACCCAGCCAGGGGTAGATGATTACGTCGCCTTCGGTCGGGCTCGACCATCGGACTAGATACTTGTTCTTGAGGGGGATCGGGATGCCGTAGGCCAGCTTCCAGTGAACGACGAAGCTCCCCGGGCGCAGGGTCGGCAGCATGGACGGCCCCGATACGTACAGGACGTCGAGGACGAACACCTTGACGGCGAGGGCGAGGAGTACGACCGAGAGGAAGAGGGCGGCGTTCGACCGGGTACGATCCATGGTTAATCTATTCTAATAATCCTTCCCGGTTCTGTCGATAGTCATTTTATGGATGTCATCAACGTCTTGCAGCCAACGAACGAGCTTGCCCGGCCGCGCCTGGGTCCGCGGCGCCGCTCCCCGGCGGCCTCGCGCCCCGCCGTTCGGGTAGGGGTGGACCCCGGTCCCGACGCCCGGATATCCCTATCGGAGGCCCTGTCCTCGCCTACCATCGCCTCGGTCCCCTTCGCCGTCCTGGCGCTCGCGGCCTTGCTGGTTTCCCTCGCCCCGATCATGCAGCATCGCCTTGGGCACTATGCCATCGGGTCGGTTTCCTTCGAGCCCGATCCCTACCTCGAGAATTCCATGCGCCTTCTCGGCGAGGGCGAGCGCGTTACCGTCGCCGAGGATGGGTCCGTCTCGATCCCCGAGTCGATTCGCCCGGTCTCCTTCTCTTCGTACGCCGTTCGGCGGGGCGACACCGTCAGCTCGATCGCGGCGCGGTTCGGCCTTAGGAACCTGGGGACCGTGCTCGCGGCGAACGGGATCGACAACGCGAGGCGCCTTACCGTGGGTCAATCCCTCCAAATCCCGTCGATGGACGGGCTCCTGGTGCGGGTGACGAAAGGCGACAGCCTTAACGCGATCGCCTCCCGATACGGAGTGCCCGTCACCGTCCTTCTCGACGCGAACGACCTCGCCGCGTCCGAGCTTTCGGTGGGCCAACGGCTGTTCGTGCCCGGGGCGACGATGCGGGCGAGCGAGCTTAGGCGCGCCCTCGGCGTGCTCTTCATGATGCCGATCCGGGGCAGGCTGACTTCCGGCTTCGGCTACCGCCGCGACCCCTTTACCGGCGCGCGCACCTTCCATACCGGCATCGACCTCGCGGCCCCGCAAGGGACCCCGGTTAAGGCGACCCTCGAGGGGAAGGTGGCGACCACCGGTTATTCTCCCGTGTACGGGAATTACGTCATCCTGACCCATGATGGGGGCTATCAGTCGCTGTACGCCCACCTCAGCGTGATATCGACCGAGCGCGGTAAGCGCGTCTCGCAGGGCTCGGTGGTCGGGAAGGTCGGGAACACCGGCTACTCGACGGGAAGCCACCTTCATTTCTCCCTCTATAAAAACGGGCGGATGATCGACCCGCGCTCGATGGTGAACTGACGGTAACCCGAGGCGATAAACCGTGGTATACTGGATAAGGAGTCCGTGATGGAACAGGAAACCGTGTGCTACTCCTGCGGCCGGACGGTGAGCGCCGCGTTCACCTACTGCCCGTGGTGCGCGGCAGAGATGGCCGACGGAGCCGGTTACGCGCGGGCGCTTGAGCGCGCCGCCGCCGCCGATCGGGGACGCTCGGCCGGCGCCGATCGAATGCATCGCATCGAGGCGGAGCTGTCGTCGATGGAGGCGGCCCTCGCCTCGTTCCTCGACCGAGTCCCGCGGTCCCGCTAGGAGAAGACATGAAACCGAAGATACGAGCCCTCGCCCTCCTCCTTTCCCTCGGCCTTGGCCTTCCCGCCTTGGCCGAGATTCGCTTTTCGGGACCCGACATCAACCCCTCGGGCTCGGTTCTATTCGTCGCCGAGTCGGCGGTTCCGGGCGCCGCCTCGTATCGAACCCTCTTCGTCCGGTCGATCGACGGGAAGCGCGACGAGCAGCTTACGTTTTATCCCGAGTCGCTGACCGCCCTATCGTCGGGCCGCGTCCTGCAGCTTCGCAACCGATATGGGGTCGCCCGATACGACGTGGCCTCCTCGTCGTTCCGCTGGCTTGGTGACGGTCGCCCGTTCGCACCGGGCGGGAAGGTTCCGCTCGGGACCCTCGAGCCGATCGAGCCGAGTCCCGACGGGCGATGGCTCGTCACCGTCGAGCCGGTCTCGGCGGCTTGGGGCCGGCTGGTGATCCAGGACGTCGCGAAGGGCTCACGCTGCGTCATCGACGAGCGCGTCGAGCGGGGAAGGGTACCCGCCCGATGGTCGCCCGACTCCTCCGTCCTCGTCTACGCGATCCGGGACGTGCTGTACTTCTCGCGCCCCGAAACCTTCTTCTCGATGTCGCGCGTCCCCGGCGAGTATCAATCGCTCGGCTCGGGCGGGGTCGAGAGCGTCTCGTGGCAGTCGGCCGGCCAGCTTTTTTACGCGCGCGGCGATACCGTGTACCGAATTCTCGCGGGCGAGCTTTTCGCCCGTTCCCTATACGCCGACCTAATCGGTCCCGGCGAGCTTGCGGGAAAGTTGCCCGCCCCGTTCGATCCCGAGACGGACCGCATGTGCGTGGCCCCCGACGGGCAGGCCCTTCTCTACGCGCGCGGCAATAGGGGCGTGTATTACTGCGCCCTCGACGGTGACGACTATCGCCCGCGGTCGAGGGACGCCGTGTATCCCTATCTGCTGCTTCCGGGGAACACCGCGTCGGTTCGCCTCGTGTGGACGGCGTCCGGTTCGGCCGCGTGCTTCGCCGAGTCCGTCGAGGACGGGAAGCGAACCCTTCGCGCATGGAGGCTCGAGGGCCAAGGCGATCGCGCCGCGTTCAAGCCCTTCGCCGTGCCCGCGATGGCCGAGCATCCGATCGTGTCGCCAACCGGCAAGGCGGCGTGCTTCGTCTCGCGCGGGACGGTGACCGTGTACGATCCGGCTGAATGGAAGGAAGTCGCCCGGTATTCCGACGAGCCCGTGGTCTCGGCGTGCTGGGCCGACGACGATAGCCTCTTTCTTGGCACCGCCGTCGCGACCAGGCGGTGGAATCGCCTCTCCGGGCTTTCGTCGGTTCTCCTGGTGTCCTCGGTCGACGCTTACGGGTGGGACGAGAGCGGGACCGGCATCGTGGCCGACGTCGGGTCCTTGGGCCGACACTCCTACGATGGGTCGATGAAATGGTCCGCCGCGCCCGGGAAGCCCATGCGCCCGGGCGAGCTCGCGAACGCCGATTGGCGGCTGTACCTCGACTCGGGTGCGGGCTATTACGCGAACATGATATTCGCGCGATCAAGCCGTTCCCCCGGCGGGACCGCGCCCCTATTGCCCGAGCCCTCGCCCCGCCGCGGCGCCGCGTCCGCCTCGGCCTCGGGAACCGCGCCGGCGCCTACCGACGCGGCCGTCTTCTCGAACGGGAAGCGGACGGGCTCGCGCCGCGTCGCGCTCGCCTTCGACGCGGTCGATTCCCTCGACGGGCTACCGCTGATCCTCCGCGTCCTCGATCGGTACGGCGTCAAGGCGACCTTCTTCGTGAACGGCGAGTTCATCCGTCGCCATCCGGCGGCCGTCAACGAGATCGCGCGCTCGGGTCACCAAGCGGCGTCCCTCTTCTTCACCACGTGGGATCTCTCGAGCCCGCGCTATCGCATCGACGCGGACTTCATCGTCCGCGGCCTCGCGCGGAACGAGGACGACTACTACGCGGCGACGGGGCAGGAGCTTTCCCTTCTGTGGCACGCGCCCCACTACGTCACCTCGCCGCTGATCGCGGAGGCCGGAAAGAAGGCCGGGTATCGATACGTCCTTCCCGACGTTACCGTCCTCGATTGGGTCACCGCGGACGAGAAGAGGCTGATGCCCGGCGCGTATAAGGCCGCCTGCGACATCGTCGAGGACGTCCTCCGTGACGTGAAGCCCGGGTCGGTCGTGCCCGTTCGCGTCGGGAAAACCCCGGGGTACCGGGCCGATTACCTGTATCAGAAAATCGAGCTCTTGGTGAACGCCCTCGTCGAGGAAGGCTACGAGATCGTCCCGGTCGGGACCCTCGTCGCGCCGGGGAATTAACGTCCGGGCGCGTTAGCGAACTAAGTCGAGAAGCCCGACGAGAAGCGAAGCCGCCCCGTCGGCGACGCGGCGCGGGAACGCGGCGCGTCCCACCGATCGGTCGGCTACGAGCGGCACCCGCCGCGCGACCTTTCCACCAACCAGATATCGAACCTCGCCCACGCGATCCCCCGCGGCGACTGGCGCCCTCGCGGCGCGCGGGGCGTCGACTTCGACGGCGTAATCGCCTGAGGCCGCGCGTTCGGCGATCGCGATCTCGGCGGTAAAGTCGGCGGGGTAGGCGGGTATGGCGAGAAATGCCCCACGCTCGCCGCCCCAGCAGGTGACCGAGCGCGGCTCGGCCGCGGCGACGCGCGCGGTTCTCCAGCGCGAAAATGCCCATTCCATCAATCGCGTTCCGTCCTCGGAGCGAAGGCGGTTTCCCTCGGCCGTCGAGGAGCCGGGACCGCCCATCGTCACCGCGACGAAGCGGGTGCCGTCTCGCTCGACGGTGAGCGCGAGGTTATACCCAGACTCGTAGATGAACCCCGTCTTGAGGCCGTCGCATCCCGGTAGGACCCCGAGAAGACGGTTCGTCGCCCGCTGGAGCCGCGTCGGCTCGCCGTTGCCCGGGGCGCGATGCCGAGCCTCGGGAAAGGCGAACTCGGTCCGCGAGTGGAGGGCGCGCGGCGCGTCGGGGAATTCTAAAAGGTACGAGACGCAGAAGTCGGCGAATTCGCGGGCGGTCGTCAGGTTCCGCTCGCTTAGGCCCGAGGGCTCGACGAAGCCGGTGCGCTCGAGCCCGAGGCGCCGGGCCTCCGCGTTCATCTCGCGCGCGAATCCGTCGACCGATCCCGAGAGGCGTATGGCGAGCGCCATGGCCGCGTCGTTCCCGGAGACCGTCGCCATCCCGGCGATGAGGTCGCGCGGGGTGACGATCTGTGCGGGGCCGAGGAACATCAGCGATGAGCCGGGGGGGATGGCCGAGGCCCACGCCTCGGCGGGCGGCTCGAAGGGCTCGTCGAGGTCGAGTCTGCCCTCGGCCGCGGCGCGGAGCGCGGTGTAGATGGCGACGAGCTTCGTCATCGACGCGGGCGGTATCGGCTCGTCGGCGTCGCGCTCGAGCAGGACGGCGCCCGTGGCCGCGTCGACGAGGATCGCCGCGCGCGCGTTAAGGGGGCCGCCCGGGGGCGCGTCTGGGAGCGCGCCATCCGACGCGTCGGACCACAGGGCGGGGGCGCCGCGATAGAGCACGCGTCCGTCCGCCGGCCCGGCGCGGAAGGCCGCTCGCGCGAGGGCCTCCTCGGCCGCGGTGACGGGAATCGGTTTCGCCGCGAGACGTACGGCGGCGTAGCCGACGAGGGCCGCGAGGAGGAGAAGGGCGAGGGAAAGCGCCTTGAGGAACGGGCGGCGGCGAGGCGCGTTACATGGCGCGTTGTGATCAGAAGTCGGCAAGCTTGGGCGCCCTCGGGAAGGGAATCACGTCCCGGATGTTCCCCATCCCGGTGACGTAGAGGAGAAGCCGCTCGAAGCCGAGGCCAAAGCCCGCGTGGGGCACGGTCCCGAACCGGCGGAGGTCGAGGTACCACCAGTAGTCTGCCGGGTCGAGTCCGAGCTCGGTAATCCGCGCGGTCAGGACCTCGAGGTCCTCTTCGCGCTCGGAGCCGCCGATCAGCTCGCCGAGGCCGGGGACGAGGACGTCCATCGCGCGCACCGTCTTCCCGTCGGGGTTCATCTTCATGTAGAAGGCCTTGATCTCCTTCGGGTAGTCGGTGACGATCACCGGGCGCTTGTATACCTTCTCGGTGAGGTAGCGCTCGTGCTCGCTCTGCATGTCGCATCCCCAGAACGGCTTGAACTCGAAGGCGTCCTTGTTCTTCTCGAGCTCGGCGACGGCCTCGGTGTAGGTGATCCGGGCGAAGTCAGCGGACGCGACCGCCTTCAGGGTCTCGATGAGTCCGGGCTGTATCCGCTCGTCGAAGAACTTCATGTCCTCCGCGCAGCGCTCGAGGGCCCAGGTCAGCAGGTGCTTCACGAATTCCTCGGCGAGGTCCATGTTCTCGCTGAGGCGGTTAAAGGCGACCTCTGGCTCGATCATCCAGAACTCGGCGAGGTGCCGGGTGGTGTTCGAATTCTCGGCGCGGAAGGTCGGGCCGAAGGTGTAGACGCGCGACAGGGCGGTCGCGTAGGTCTCCGCCTCGAGCTGGCCCGAGACGGTGAGGTTCGCCGGCTTCCCGAAGAAGTCCTTGGAGAAATCGACCCCCGGCTCGCCGCGCGCGATCGCCTGGGCGCCGTCGCGAGCGACGCGCTCAAGGTCGAGGGTGGTCACCTGGAACATCTCGCCAGCGCCCTCGCAGTCGCTCGCCGTGATGATCGGGGTATGTACGTAGGCGAAGCCGCGCTCCTGGAAGAAGACGTGGACGGCGTAGGCCATCTGGCTCCGCATCCGGGCGACCGCGGCGAAGGTATTGGTCCGCGCGCGCAGGTGCGCGATCTCGCGGAGGAACTCGAAGGAATGGTTCTTCTTCTGGAGGGGATAGGTATCGGCGGGCGCCTCGCCGAGGACGGTGAGGCTGCGTACCTCGACCTCGACGGCCTGTCCCGAGGCGGGGGAGGGGACGAGGGATCCCTCGATCATCACCGAGGCCCCGGTCGTGACCCGCTTGAGCTCGGCCTCGGTCTCGGCCGATATCCCCTTGTCGCGGTCCAGGGTCGCCTGGATCGAGGCGAAGCAGGATCCATCGTTAACCTGCACGAAGACGAGATTCTTGGTTTCGCGTTTGGTGCGAACCCATCCGTATATGGTGATGGCCCGCCCATCGGGTTTGGAGACGAGAATGTCCTTGATCAGTATGGTTTTCATGGCCAAACACTAGCATGTTTTTCTATAATACGTCAAAGCCCGAACCGTATAAAAACGGAAATTTATTCAAAAAAATACATAAATATGCAAAAAGGACTCTTTCTCGTAAATTTGATATTTTTAGCCCGATTCAGTATTGTAATACACGGCACACATGTTGTATAAATATGCATAAACGTTTTCCGGAGGGAAAGAATATGCAGAACGAAGCCACGCACTCCTCGATGCTTCAGGACCTCGTAAAGCTCGCCGAAAGGAACGGCTATATCGATCCTGAACTCTACGCGAAGTACGACGTCAAGCGCGGCCTTCGGGACGCGGACGGGAAGGGCGTTCTCGTCGGGCTTACCCGGATCGGGAACGTCTATGGCTACGACGTCGTCGACGGCAAGCCCGTCGCCGTGCCCGGGAAGCTCATTTACCGCGGATACGACGTCGAGGACATCATCCACGACATCGAGAAAAGCGAGCAGTTCGGCTTCGAGCAGGTGATTTATCTTCTCCTGTTCGGCGAGCTCCCCAACGCCTCCCAGCTCGCCGAGTTCGACGCGATCATCGGGGAGAACCGCGAGCTGCCGAACAACTTCGTCGAGGACATGATCCTCAAGTCCCCGTCGAGCGACATCATGAACAAGCTCGCGCGGTCTGTCCTCGTCTCCTACTCCTACGACCCGAACCCGGAGGACACCTCGATCGCGAACAACCTCGCCCAGTGCATCCAGCTGATCGCCCGTTTCCCGACGATGGTGGCCTACGGCTATCAGGCGAAGCGACGGCACTACGACGGGAAGAGCATGTACCTCCACAACCCGCTGCCCAACCTCTCGACGGCGGAGAATTTCCTCCGCCTGATCAGGGCCGACAAGAACTACGACAAGCTCGAGGCCGAGCTCCTCGACCTCGCCCTGATCCTGCACGCCGAGCATGGCGGCGGTAACAACTCCTCGCTGACCGTCCACGTCGTCTCGTCGGCGGACACCGACACCTACTCCGCGATCGGCGCGGCGGTGGGCTCCCTGAAGGGGCGGCGCCACGGCGGCGCGAACATCAAGGTCGCCGAGATGATGGACGACATCAAGGCGAACGTCCGCGACTGGTCGAGCGAGAAGGACGTGGGCGACTACCTCCGCAAGCTCCTGCGCAAGGAAGCCTTCGACCGTTCGGGCCTCGTCTACGGCCAGGGCCACGCGGTCTACACGATCTCCGATCCCCGGGCGATCCTCCTTCGCGAGAAGGCGCGCGAGCTCGCCGTCGTCAAGAAGTGCGTCGAGGAGTTCGAGCTCTACTGCCTGATCGAGCGGATATTCCCCGCGATCTTCAAGGAGGAGAAGGGGGCCGACAAGCGGATCTGCACCAACGTCGACTTCTACTCCGGGTTCGTGTACTCCATGCTCGGCATCCCGCGCGAGCTCTACACCCCGATCTTCGCGGTCTCCCGCATTGCCGGGTGGGCGGCTCATCGCCTCGAGGAGATCATCTCGGGCGGGCGGATCTACCGGCCTGCGTTCAAGCAGGTCGGCGACCTGCGGGAGTACGTGCCGATCGGGAAGCGAAGATAGTAGTCTCGACTTCGGCCGCGCCCCGCTCGATTACGTCGTGCGGGGGCGCCTTCTCTCTTCTTCTGTAAGCGGGCTATCGCTTGAACCGCGCGAAGAACTCAATTACGACGCGAATCCAGAATTTGATGAAGCCTTCCTCGTACTTCTCGAGGAGTTTTTTTAATTCCTTCTCGACGATGGTAAAGAGCGCTTTTGGCTCGCGGCGAACGAAGTAGTCGATCAGGTCTTTCTTGACGCTGCCCGAGATGTGGTTTGGGTCGTTCTTGCCGTGGTGCTCGCTGTTGTACTTCTTTACGATGCCTTTATTAAACGCGTTCGCCTCGTCTACGATGGTCTTGTTGTCCGGGTCAAGGCGGGGTTGGTGTGTCTTGGGTTTCTCGAACCTGAATTTCGCCGTCTTCTTGTCTTCCGTCACGCTGTATTCGTACCCTGTCTTTCGTAAGGACTTCGCGAATGCCGCGCACATCCCGGTGTCCGGAAAGCCGATCGAAACGTCCATGGTGAGCTCGTCCGGCGAGGACAGCTCGCCCCACCGAAAGCCGGTCAGCCACCAGTGCTTCTTGGGCCCTCGATGAAAGAGGGGCGTCCCATTCTTAAAGAGTGTGAACGAAAGGTCGAGCATATCCTTGTCGTCGACGCAGTCGTAGAAACGAGAGTGTTTCCTGTCGTGCGGCCGGAAACCGAGCGTCTTGTCGAGCGCGGGTTTGTTCGCGACGTATACCCCGACCTCGCACCCGGTCTCGAGTCCGTACTGGCCTTTCCAGAGCTCGATCATCCAGTGGCGCTTGTTGTACAGGAAGAAGAACGGCTCGCAGTCGATGACGGCGCTTATCGTCAATGGGGCGACGGCGTCGTACACGTAGGCGTAGCCGAATTCCCGCTGCGGGGCACCCTTGCGCGAGACGAGGATATCCTGTGCCTCGTCGTACTTAAAGCCGACGGCGTACACGGTCTTCGCGAGATCGTTAGTAGGCGTCCATTTGTCCGGCATAGTGACTCCTTTGGCTCAAGCCCTTATTTCCCCTTCTGCTGGGCGAGTTTCGCCCGAGCGAAGACCATGGTGCACGCGATCGCGAACGGGATCGCCGCCTTGATGACCTTGTCCCATTCGGCGTGGTCCTCCCGCTTGATCGAGTCGGACGCGAGATTGACGGCGGTTCCCTGCACGTGCTCGGCGAACGCCTCGATGCTTGACTCGTCCAGCGCTGGGAAGGCGGAAAGGAGGGCAAGGTACTCGGCCTTCGCGGCCTCGTCGAATTGCCCCTCGTCCTTCGAGAACAGCTCGTTCGCGTGATGCTCGAAGGGCATATGGGTGTCGAATCCCTCGTCCTTTCGCTTTTTGGTGAAGTAGGCCGGGAAGTTGCGGACGTGGTGCGGGGCGGTCATGTCCTGGAGGTAGTGCAGGGACCACGCGAGGTCGCGCGTCTTTCTTTTCTTGTCGAAGTGCCCGGCGTACCGGACGAAATTCGTTTTCGCGTTCTCGTTGACGTCGTCGACGATCTTGCACGCGGCGATGGTCGCGTGGTTTAGGTACTTCGGGAAGTAGTTGCCCTTTTTGCCCGTGCCGTTGTCGCCGAAGAAGTGTCCTTCCATCATGAGCTTCATGTTCTTGAGCGACTTGTCCGGCCCGGAGCTGAGCGAGACGAGGCGCGCTCGCTTGAGGGGGGATGCCACCTGGGCGCCCTCGTCTCGGAGGATGCGCAAGGCGTTCTTCGTGATGAGCTG
>JAKPSR010000295.1 GCA_029571425.1 Spirochaetota bacterium
CTGGTGGACACGGCGCCGGCGCCGGGATAGCCTCCGGTGTCGCCGCGCGAAGAACACGCCTGACTTCGCCGGCGCGACACGAAAGGGCATGGAGTGGATACATGGCGCGCAGATGGTACGACTATTTCGCGACCGCGTCAGGCGAGAGAGGGGGTAATCTCTTAACAACGGCCGGGGCCTTCACCATTCTGGTGTCGCTCGCACTGCCGTGGTTTTACGTGGACTACCGGCTGACACACTCGGGGATACCGGGCATACGGCTGCTCCTCGATTACATCGCGGGAGATGCGGTCGCCTCGCTTTTACCCGCCCTTGCCGCGGGATCGGCGGCCCTCACCGCCCTTTATGTCCTGGTTTCGAAGAAGGCGGCGCGCTCGACCGTATTCGTCATCCTTACTGTCGCACTCACCGTCGGAGCGGTGTTTTCACTGTCCGTTTCGCCGGAGCATTTCGGACCGGGTCTGTGCTGCGTATTCATCGGCCTAGGCGCCGCCGCGATCGGTCCGTTTGCGAAGATCTGAGAGGCCGCGAACCTCGCGCTTGCGCTCCCGGTATCTGCGCGTTTCCTCCACGTATTCGGCGATCCTTCGCATAATTTTTACGCACTCAACGGGGAACTTGCCCACCGATGTCTCGCCCGAGAGCATGACCACGTCCGTACCGTCGTAGATCGCGTTCGCGATATCGCTCACGTCGGCGCGGCTCGGGCGCGCGTTCTCCATCATCGACTCCAGCATCTGGGTGGCGGTGATGACGGGTTTGCCCGCGAGCGTGCATTTCTCGATCATTACCTTCTGCATCTCGGGCAGCGTCACCGGGTCCATCTCGACGCCGAGGTCGCCCCGGGCCACCATGACCGCGTCGGTTTCGCTGAGAATCTCGTCGAAATTGTTGATCCCTTCGGGATTTTCGATTTTGGAGATGATTCCGATACCGGTACCCGCCAGGCGCTGCCTGAGCTCGCGGACGTCGTCGGCGTTTCGCGTGAACGAATCGGCCAGAAAGTCGACCCCGTGCCGTATGGCGAACTCGAGATCGGGAAGATCCTGGGGCATGGTGTACGGATAGCCGACCACGGTATCCGGGTGATTGAGTCCCTTGCGCGAACGAAGCACGTCTCCGAAGAGCACGACGCACTCTATATGGCCATTCCCCGCGCGCTCGACGCTCAGGCCCACGTAGCCGTCGTCGATATACAGCCGGTCGCCGGGCCTGACGAATTCGTCGAGTTGCGGGTAGGTGACGGGTATGCCCGCGCCGAAATCATCGACCGCCGGATAATCCGAGCCTTCGGGCTTGGGAATGTCGGTTCTTAACACCACCCGGTCTCCGGATTTAATGACGTACGGCTTGGGTATATCGCCCAGGCGTATCTTCGGTCCCTTGATGTCGTAGATTATGTAGGCCTCGGGGCGGGCCGCCCGCGCGAGTTCGATGGCCCTGGCATGGAACGACGGCTCCCCGTGGGAGCTGTTTATCCGTATCCCCGAAAGCCCCGCGTCGAAGAGCGCCCCGATCAGCTCGATCGAGGCGGGCCCGATGGTCGCGAGTATCTCAGTGGCCGGCGCGGCGCCGGGCTTCCCTGGTCCGGTCATTTTTTCTCCTTGAGGTCCTTCGGCGTGACGAAGTATCGTTCCGCCTTCCACGCGTCAACCGCGAACACATACGGCGTCTCGCTCGAGGTGCACAGGTATCGATTGTCGCCCATTTTCGAATAGAAGGCAAGCTCGATATTTTTCTCCCGGGTC
>JAKPSR010000296.1 GCA_029571425.1 Spirochaetota bacterium
CGTCGAGAAGTGGTTGTTGAGGTGGCTGAGGTAGCGCCTCGTGTACGGGAAGAGCCCGCACTCGAGGAGCCGCTCGATGACCTTCCGCTTCAGCTGGAGGCTGATGCGCGCCTGCTCCATCAGGAAGTCGAGGCGCGCGAAGTACTGCGCCTCGGTATTCGCGAGGTACCCGATCTGGGGCATGTTGATGGTGACGACGCCGATCGAGCCGGTGAACTCGTCCGAGCCGAAGAGCCCGCCGCCGCGCTTGCGAAGCTCGCGCTTGTCGAGCTGGAGCCGGCAGCACATGGAGCGGACGTCGCTCGGGTTGAGGTCGGAGTTGATGAAGTTCTGGAAGTACGGGGTGCCGTAGCGCGCCGTCATCTCGAAAAGGAGCCGCGCGTTCGGGCTCGACCAATCGAAGTCGTTCGTGACGTTGTAGGTCGGGATCGGGTACTGGAAGCCGCGGCCGGCCGCGTCGCCCTCGAGCATCAGCTCGATGAAGATGCGGTTGATCGTGTCCATCTCCTTCTGGCAGTCGCCGTAGGTGAAGGGCATCTCCTGGCCGCCGACCACGGCGACCTTTTCGGCGAGGTCCTGCGGGCAGTTCCAGTCGAGGGTGATGTTCGTGAAGGGCGCCTGGCTTCCCCACCGGCTCGGGGTGTTGACCCCGTAGATGAAGCTCTGCAGGCACTGCTTCACCTCTTTGTCGGTGAGGCTGTCCTTCTTGACGAAGGGGGCGAGGTAGGTATCGAACGAGCTGAAGGCCTGGGCGCCCGCCCACTCGTTTTGCATGATGCCGAGGAAGTTCACGATCTGCTGGATCAGGGTCGACAGGTGTCGGGCGGGCTTCGAGGTGATCTTGTCGGGCACCCCGCCGAGGCCCTCGGCGATCAGCTGGCGGATCGACCAGCCCGCGCAGTAGCCGGAGAACATCGACAGGTCGTGGATATGGAAGGCCGCGGTCTTGTGCGCCTCGGCAACCTCCTCGGGATAGATGTTCTTCAGCCAGTAGTTGGCCGTGATCGTGCCGGAGTTATGGAGGATGAGCCCGCCGAGGGAGAAGTTGACGTTCGCGTTTTCCTTGACGCGCCAGTCGGACTGGCTCAAGTACCCGTTCATCGTCGTGTCGATGTCGAGCATGAGCTTCTCCGCGTCGCGGATCGCCTCGTGCTTGGCGCGGTAGAGGATGTAGGCCTTCGCGATCGCGACTTCCTTCTCCTCGATTAGGACGAGCTCGACGATATCCTGTATTTCCTCGATGGCCGGGATGGAGTGCGCGTGGCGGCCCGCCATCATCGCGCGCAGGTGCTCCTCGACGCGGTCGGTCAGCTGAGCGGCGCGCTCTGGGTCCTCGGTCCCCTCGACGGCGCCGATCGCCTTGGAGATGGCGTGCTCGATCTTGGCGCGGTTGTACTCCATTACCTCGCCCGAGCGCTTCACGACGTTCTTTATGAAGGATACCGTCTCAGGATCTCGCGCGTTCCCGAGGAAAGCCTTCCACTCGGGGAATACCCCTTGCGCGATCGTCGAATCATTCTGCGTTGCCATGCGTTCCCCCCACTTTCTGCACTTCTTCTATAAACTCGTCCAGGTCCTCGAAATGTCGGTACACCGACGCGAACCGTATGTAGGCGACCTTGTCCACCTCGTGGAGCTTGGAGAGCACGAGCTCCCCGATCGCCGAGCTTGGGATCTCGTGGGCCGCCTTGCCGGCCATCACCGCCAGGTCCTCGATCTCGTTGACGATGTTCTCGATCGTCATCGAGGAGACCGGGCGCTTCTCGAGGGCGCGCTGGATCCCGTGCTCGACCTTCAAGCGGTCGAAGGGCTGCCTGCGGCCGTCGCGCTTGACGACCATGAAGGGCTTTTCCTCGATCCGTTCGTAGCTCGTGAAGCGGTATCCGCACCCGATGCATTCCCGCCTGCGGCGGATACTGTCCCCGTTCGCCAGCGTTCGGGACTCGATTACCTTATCGTCGAAACTGCCGCAATGGGGACAGCGCATCTTTAAAACCTCTATCTATGGTGTACCAGATATGGTGTACCCGGTTCGCGAATCTCATCTTAGCACCATTCGTAGTGGGATGCAAGGATAAAATGTGAAAAAAAGTACGCTTTGACAGGCAAAAAACGCTTGACGGAAGCTAGGTTTAGTGGTAGCGCGGGGATCGGTTTCGGAGGGCGCGATCGGTGTCGACCGCCCCGGAAAGCAGGGCTAGTATCATCGCCGGGATGAGAACGCAGATGCGCCGATAGGCGGCGCGGGGGCCGCGACCGTTGCCCGCGCGGGCGCGATAGGCGCGATCGACCTTTTCCCAGGCCGAGAACACGCGGGGGATGAAGGAGACGGTTAGGGAAAGGCTGAGGGCGAGGTCGGGAACGCGGAGTCGCTTCGTCGGTCCGGGAAGGCGCTCGATGATGGATTGAATCGCGTCTTGGATAGACTCGAGACCGGCGCGGAGGGCGCAGGAACTCGTCGTCTCGAAGAAGATCGAACCTCCGAGGAGTATGAGGGCGAGGCGGGCGAGGTAGACGCCGGCGTCGGAGAGGGCGGGGATGAGCTCGTCTTTATCCGCCCCGAGGACGCGGAAGAACGCGACCGCGAGGGCGTAGGCGAGAAGGGCGCGCGCGGCGCCTAAAAGGGAGGCCGGGGAAAGGCGGGCGAGGCAGGAGACGGCGAAAAGACAGGCCGCAAGGGGAACGAGGGCAAGAGGCGGAACGGCGAGGGCGCCGGTGGCGACGAGGGCGTAGAGGGCGAGCTTGACGAGCGCGGGGACGCGGTGGACGGGACTCGAGCCGGGGCGATAGGCGAATAGGGGCGGCGCGCTCATCGGGCTTCCCAAACGAGGTCGGATACCCCGCGATAGGAGACGAGGGGATGGCGGATCCCCCAGTCGGCGAGCGGGGCGGACTCGAGGGCGGCGGAGGGATTCCCGTCGAAGACGAGGCGGCCCGAGTCAAGCACGAGAAGACGGTCGGCGAGGGCAAGGACCTTCTCGAGCTCGTGGGTCAGCACGATGATCGTCTTGCCGTCGGCCTTGAGGGAGCCGAGTATCTCGTTCACCTGAAGTACTCCCGGCCAGTCGAGGCCGGCGTAGGGCTCGTCGAAGATGATGAGCTCGGCGTCGATCGCCAGGATGCCGGCGACGGCGAGGCGGCGCTTCTCGCCGCCTGAGAGGCTTCGCGCGGGATGCTGTCGTTTCTCCGAGAGACCGACGCGCGCGAGGGACTTTTCCACGCGCCTCGTTACCTCGTCGGGGCGAAGGCGCAGGCCCTTCGGTCCAAAGGCGACGTCCTCCTCCGGGGTGTCTCCGAGTATCTGCGCGTCGGCGTCCTGAAAGACGAGGCCGACGCGGCCGGGAAGGCTGCGCACCGATCCGGCCGTCGGCGTGTCGAGCCCGGCGATCAATCCCATGAGCACGCTTTTCCCGGACCCGTTCGATCCCGCCACGACGAGGAAGTTCCCGTCGGGCACGGAGAAGCTTACCCCGTCGAGGGCGGGCTTCTCGGCGTCGGGGAATCGACGGGTAAGGCTTACAACCTCAAGCATCGGGGCGCAGGTATCGCTGGACGATGGGCCGAAGCTTGAGGGTGATCGGGACGAGGACCGCGATCTTCACGAAGTCGGCGATTACGAAGGGGACGAAGCCCTTAAGTATGGCGTCGGCGAGACTGAGGTCTAGCTTATTCTTGAGTGCGACGACGCCCGGGACGTAGATCGCGAGGAAGCCGCCGATCGCCGCTGCGGTCACCGCGGCGAGGCGTGGACGGTTCTCAGCCGTCGCCTTCTCAAGGGAGTAGCCGGCGACGAGGGCGCCAATGAAATAACCGATGAGGTAGCCGCCCGTCGGGCCGGATATCGCGGCGATCCCGCTTTTCCCGCCCGAGAAGACGGGAAGCCCGAGCACCCCCGCCAGAAGGAAGAGACCGACTGCTCCGGCACCCTGGAGCGGGCCAAGCAGCAAGCCCGCCAGGATCGCGAACGCGTTTTGGAACACGATCGGTATTGGCCCGATCGGAATCGCGATCAGGGAACCCGCCGCGATCAGGGCGGCGAAGAGGGCGGTAAACACGGAGCTTCGGGAATTCGTGCGCATGGTTTTATCCTTTCTTCTGCAGACTGACGCCTCCCGGAGGGAAGCGGTATTCGACGTCGTGAATCGAGACGCGCGCCCAGCCGGCGCGGTCAGGCCCGAGGAAAATCCCGTCCGTGGCGGGGAGCGACTCGCCGGAGACGCCAGGACGGAGACCGAATCCGCGCCCTACGTCCGCCGAGCGGGCCGTCCACTCGGCGATGAGATCGTCGTCCGACGCGAGGTATCGGGGAAGGGCTTGGCGAAAGGCGTCCAGGATGGCGAGGCGCCTGCCGCGTTGCGGGCCTCGTTGCGGGCCATGTTGAAGAGACCCCGCGCCTGAGAGGGCGCGCGGCGGAATGAGGTTTACCCCGATCCCGAGGACAAGGTAATCGATCCCGGTGCCGCTCGCGTGATACTCGGCTAGGACGCCGGCGATCTTTCTTGCCGGATTCCCGTCCGTGGGCCTTGAGGCGACATCGTTCGGCCAGCGAAGGGATACCGGAAAGCCGGTGACTTCCTCGACGGAGGAGGCGAGGGCGCATTGGGCGGCGAGCACCGCGCGGTGCGCGTACGCCGGAATCAGGCGGGGCCTGAGGACGAGCGAACAGTGAAGGTTTCCGGGGACCGATACCCAGGATCGTCCGGATGTCCCGCGTCCGGCCGTTTGTTCCTCGGCGAGGAACAACGATCCTGAGGGCGCTCCCGATATCGCCGCCTTGCGCGCGCGATTCATCGTCGAGTCGGTAACCCGCCAGTAGCGAACCTCGGACGGTTCCTCGGGGAACTCCCACGGGAACACCCCGTCCGCGACGTCGGCGTCGAGTGCATAGCCATGTGCGGAGGCGGAGACGGCGTAGCCCGCCTCGCGAAGCTGGCGTATCGACTTCCATACCGCGACCCGGGTCACGCCCGCCTCGCGTGCAAGATCCTCGCCCGACACGGGCGCGCGTTCTGATCGGAGGCGGGAAAGGATGAGTCGCTTCGTTTGCGAACCGCCCTCTTTCGGGGCAACGGCGTTAACCGGCATTGAATGCTAGGTTAACGCAGCTCGCGCGAAAGGTCAAGCGACTTATCGCGGCGGGCATGCCGCCGCGATACGTCGCCTTAAGCCGTGGGTAAGGCGGGGCGAACGCGCCATCGGCGCGCCAAAAGGAACTCGACGACGAGGAGGAGGGCGAACACCGAGGGGAACCAGTCGCCGAAACGGGCGTAGACGGTCGTCGTTCGCGGGTAAAGGGGAACGTCGGCGAATACGGATGCCTCGGTAAAGAGCGGAAGCTCGTGGGTGACCCTGCCGAGCGGGTCGATGACGGTGGTATAACCGCCATTGGTCGATCGGACTAGGGGGGTACGAAGCTCGATGGCGCGGAACGAGGCGACCGTAAAGTGCTGATACTCGGCGCTCTTCGTCAGCGACCAGGAGTCGTTCGTCAGGTTAATCATCAGGTCGCTCCCCGCGTTATGGAGTCGGGCGCAGAGCGCGGAGAAGGCGTCCTCGAAGCAGATGGGGGCGGCGAAGCGAACCTCGTCGCCCGCCGCGTTCCGAACCGCGAGGGTTTTTAGCTCGGTTCCCGGCACCCAACCCGACGAGAATCCGACGAGGGTGTCGAAGGTCTTTCGCACCCACTCGTACTCGGTAAAGGGCATGTACTCGGCGAAGCACACGAGCTGGATCTTGGCGTACCAATCGAGCTGCTCGCCGTCGGGGCCAATGAGGACTACGGAATTGGAGTACCCCCGGTTCGCGGGGTCGACGAGGACGGCCGAGCCCGCGAGCAGGGGGACTCCCGTTTCGGCGAGGAAGGCGGCGAAGGGGTCCTGGCGCGGGAAGAGACGGTAGTACTCGCGGTTTTGAACGTAGGGGTAGGAGAGGACTGACTCGCTCCACACCACGAGGTCGGGCTTCCTACCCGCGCGCTCGATCGCCTCGCGCGTGAGGCGCTGCGAGGTTTGGATCATCCGCTGGGTCCCGTTCCCTTCCCAGGAATTCCCGTTCTGCTGCACGAGGACGAGGGCGATGGACCTATCCGCCGCCCTCGGTTTCGCGAGCTGGTAGGCGCCGTAAACTGACGCCGCGGCGACGAGGGCGAACGCGAGGGCGAGTGACGGGACGATCGGCCTGATGGCGATCCTGCGTGAGGCGGTGGACCTCGTCGTAGAGCGCAGGATCTCGGCAAAAGACGCCGAGATGAGGGCGATAAGAAAGGAGATTCCCCAAGTGCCGGTTATGTCCGCGATTTGGATCAGGGGGCCGAGTCCTCGGCTTGTCATCACGAGAGTGCCCCAGGGGTAGGCGAGGAAGCCGCTCGACTTGCCGAATTCCCAGAGCATCCAGTAGGCGGCGAAGGCGAACGGCCGCGCGGGCGCCGGGTAGCGCGCGGTAAGGCGGCACATCCAGCCTATGACGATCCCGATGAGGAAATAGGCGAGGCTCGAGGCGCCGAGGGTAAAGATCGCGAATTCCTTGAAGTTGGCGAGCCAAAAGCTCGACAGGAGGTGGACGAGCATGGTCATCGTGCCGCCGAGAAGCCCGGCCCACGCCCAGGAAGGGCTTTCGACGAGGGCGAGGTAGAGGGGAATAAGGGCGACGAGGCCGATCAGGGAAGACCCAAAGGGGAGAATCTCGTTTGGTATCGCCAGACTCAGGGCGCAGGCGGAGATGATGGCCGATAGAAGGCCGCGGGCTCGGTTCATTTGCCGGTATTTTACTCATTTTTGTTGAATAGTTTCAATATTGACCATATTATAGTGATATGCAGAAAATCGCCCCGTATCATATTGAAGAATATGACGAGAAGCCTGCACTGACCATTGCCGTTCCGGGGCGCTTCCACCTTCTCGGCGAGCATACCTGGTTCGCGAAAGGCAATACCCTCTCGATGGCGATTAATCACGCCCTGTACCTTTGCGTGTCGGCTCGCCCTGACCAAAACTATCGCCTGTATTCCGTTTCGCTCGGCGAGCGAAAGAAGATCTCGTCCTCCAACCTAAAATACCGCAAGGAAGATCGCTGGGCGAACTCGGTGAAGGCCGTGATCGCCTCGTTCATCGAGTATGGGGTTCCCGTCTCCGGCTTGAATTTCACGATCCTTTCCGAAATCCCGGCCGACGCCGGGCTTGGCACCCCGAACGCCCTCAAGGTGGGGACCGCCCTTGCCCTGCGCCGCCTTTTCGCCCCGCGCCTCGCCGACGAGGTTCTCGTCGCCCTGCTCGAGCGCGCGAACGTCCAGTTCCTGAAGACGCACGCGCACCGAGCGGACATACTGACCGCCCTGTTCGCGCGTAAGGGTCATTGCATCCGCACGGACCACAACAAGGTGTCGGCGGACCTCGTGCCGTTTCCGGAGAAGGGGTACAGCGTCCAGCTCGTCGATTCCCGCGTCCCCCGGCTCCTCGCGCGCGAGGAGCTCGCCTTGCGCATTCAGGAATGCGTCCAAGCCTATGAGACGGTAAAGGCCGATCCCGACGCCCCGGCGGACTTCTCACAGCTGACCGAGGAGGTCCTCGAGGAGATCACGGACATCCCGGAGTCCGTTAGGCGGCGGGTTATCTACATCATACGGGAATCGGAAAGCGTGCGCGAGGCGGTCGCCGCCCTCGCGAGCCGCGAGTATGGCTCGTTCTCCAAGATCGTCAATCGGTCGCACGAGGGATTGCGGGACCGTTTCGAGATTTCCTGCCCCGAGCTCGACTGGCTCGTCAAGCGCGCGCTCGAGTTCGCCGTCCCGGACGTCCCTGACCTCGTGTGCTCCCGGATGACGGGACGGGGATTCGGCGGCTGCACCTACTCTATCCTGCGGGAGGAGGACGTGGACGCCTTCGCCTCGAGGCTCGAGGAATACGAGCGCATTTTCGGCTTCAAGCCGATCCGCTACCCCGTTACCCCCTCTGACGGCGCCCGCGTTTTATGATATACTTCGCCCTATGAACATCCTGGTGACGAACGACGACGGAGTGGAATCCGAGGGGATCAGAGCCCTTGCCGCCGCCCTTGGCGAGCGGAACGAGGTATGGGTGGTCGCCCCCACGAAAAACCGCTCGGGGGTGTCGCATGCCCTCACCATGGACGAGCCGCTCAGGTTCCGCATGCTCGGCGACCGCGTGTTTTCCTGCACCGGCCTTCCCGTCGACTGCACGATCGTCGGGTCGCAGGGCATCATGCCGAATAGGCCGGACGTCGTCGTGTCCGGGATCAACAAGGGAGCGAACCTCGGGACGGACATCATCTTCTCCGGGACCGCGGGGGCAGCCTGCCAAGCCTCGCTCGACGGAACGCCGGCGATTGCGGTGAGCCTCGTCGCGGAAGAGGCGCCTTTTCATTGGGAACCGCTCGCCCGCTTCGTCTCAGAGAACCTCGAGACGCTGATGTCCCTGTGCGCGCGGGACGTGTTCGTCAACGTCAACGCGCCGTCCGCCGCGTCGTACCGTGGCGCCCGGCTCACGACGGTCTCGCGCCGCTCGTACCGCGACACGATCGTGATGCGCGAGGGCCCTGACGGCTGCAAATACAGTTTTTTCATGGGCGGCGAGATCGAGACCTCGGGCGACGGCTCGT
>JAKPSR010000298.1 GCA_029571425.1 Spirochaetota bacterium
GCTGTCCCCGCATCCGCTTCGCCGCGCGCGGCGAAGCGGATGCGGGGACAGCCCGCGCGGATAGGCGAGCGAACGACGCCTCGAGCTGATCGCCCGAAAGCTCAGGTACCCCCGAGCGCACGAGCGCGGAGACGGAGGCAAAACGCTCTACGGCGCGGCGACAGACCGGGCACTTCGAGACGTGGGCCTCGATCTTTTCCTTCCACGGCGAGGGAACCTCGCCGTCGACGTACGCCGAATAGAGATCCTGGTCAGGGCAGGTAGACATCGTCTTCTCCTATCATCTTGGCAAGTTGCTCGCGGGCACGGAACACGCGGACTTTAACGTTTCCCTCCGTGATACCGAGCACGCGGCCGATCTCCTTGTAGTTCAGTTCGCCGTATTCCTTCAGCTGGACGACCGCGCGAAGGTTCTCCGGAAGCCGTTCGAGGGCGTCCTGTACGCGCTTAACCGCGTCTCCCTTGAGGAGCTCGGTCTCGCCCGAATCGGACTTCCGGTGGTCTTCCTTCAAGGCCCTCTCGTAGGCGCGGCGCTCGCGCGTTTTTCGCTTCGCGTAGTTCAGCGAGGCGTTCTTCACGACCCGGATCAGCCAGTACTTGGCGTCGTTCGCCGTCGGGAAGCGCATCGCCTTCTCGCGCATCTTGATGAGGCAATCGTGGCAAAGATCCTCGGCCGCTTCCTCGTTTCCCGCGATCCTGATCGCGATCTTAAAGAGGACGGGCATCGTCGCGAGGTATATCGCCTTGAAATGGGCCTCGTCGTTCGAGTCGAGCCAGCCATCGTTATTTAACAAGTGAGACCCCCGAAACGTTACGAGGCGGGATCATGCCCGTCTCCACGCCGTGCCCGAGGGCCCGTCTTCGAGAATAACGCCTTCGGCCTTCAGTTGGTTACGGATCTCGTCGGCGCGCGCGTAGTTTTTCGCCTTCTTCGCCGCGTTCCGCTCGTCGACGAGGGCAGATATTCGGGCCGCCTCCGGGTCGTCCTGTTGGTCGGCGCCCGCCGATTCCTTCGCCGCGGCGAGGAGTGAAAGGCCAAGGGTCGCGTCCATCGCGCGAAGGGCGACGAGGGTGTCGCGCGGCGGGATCGCCTGGTCGCGGACGAGCCCCTGAAGCTCGGAGAGGGCGCGCGGCGTCGAGAGGTCCTGCTCGACTGCTTCGCGGAAACGCTCGAGGTAAGGGAGCGCGGGGGAGCCGGCGGGGAGGGCGGCGACGGCCTCGGCGTGGGTTGGCGCGGCGTCGGTCCCGCCAGCCGCGGATCCTTCGGCGGCCAGGATGCGGGCGATTCGCTGAACCAGGTTCTTTCGCGAGCTTCGCGCCCCGTCCATCGATTCCCAGGAGAAAGCGACTTGGCTCCGGTAGTGGGCGCCGAGGAGGAAGTAGCGATAGTCGAGGGGATCGTAGCCCCGGTCGACGAGGGTTTGCAGGGTCAGGAAGGAGCCTGACGACTTCGACATCTTCCCCTTGTCGAGGACGAGGAACTCGTTGTGAAGCCAGTAGTTGACCCACCGCGAGCCGGTCGCGCCCTCGGACTGGGCGATCTCGTTCGTGTGGTGGATCGAGATGTGGTCGATCCCGCCGGTATGTATGTCGATCCGCTCGCCGAGGTATCGCATGCTCATCGCCGAGCACTCGATGTGCCAACCCGGGTAACCGCGTCCCCAGGGGCTGTCCCAGACGAGGGCGTGGTTCTCGTACTTGCTCTTGGTGAACCAAAGGACGAAATCGTGCGGGTTGCGCTTGTTCCCGTCGACGTCGATGCGCGCGCCCGCCTTGAGGTCGTCGAGGTTGGCGAGGGCGAGCTTTCCGTAGTCGGGGAAGGTGGAGATGTCGAAGTAGAGGTTCCCGCCCGCGCTGTAGGTGTGCCCGTTCGCCTCGATCCGCTTGATCAGCTCGATCATGTCGGCGACGTGCTCGGTCGCCTTGCAGACGACCGATGGCCTGAGGATGCCGAGCCGGTCGGTATCGGCGAAGAACGCGTCGGTGTAAAAGCGCGCGATGTCGAGGACCGACTGGCCGCGCTCCTCGGCGGTGAGCACCATCTTGTCCTCGCCCGAGTCCGCGTCGTCGGTTAGGTGGCCGATGTCGGTGACGTTCATCACGTGGCTAACCGCGTACCCGAGGTAGCGAAGGACGCGGGTCAGGGTGTCCTGGAATACGTACGCGCGGAGGTTGCCGATATGGGCGTAGTTGTACACCGTCGGGCCGCAGCCGTAGAAGCCCACCTTGCCCGGCGTGATCGGCTCGAAATCCTCGAGCTTCCGTCCCATCGTGTTGTAGAGCCGCAATCCCATAGTGTACCTCTTCAAAAATGTACTATATAATCTTGGTACATGGCAACTGTACGGGAATTGTGGGAAAAGTGCAATATTCGCGGCGTCGTCGCGCGGTTCGACGAGCCGATGAGCCTTCATACGAGCTTTCGGGTCGGCGGTCCCGCGGACGTCTTCGTCGAGCCGGCGGATATCGACGCGGCCCGCGCCGCGCTCGATGCCGCGCTCGCGGCCCGCATACCGACGTATCTCGTCGGCGGCGGGTCGAACCTCGTCGTCGCCGACCGCGGTATACGGGGCCTGGTCGTTTCGCTCGCCTCGCTTTCTTCGATCGACGCGATTCGCTCCGGGCCCGACGTGACCGTGATTCGAGCCGGGGCGGGCGTCCCGATGGACGCCCTCGCGGATTGGTGCGCCGCCCGCTCATTCTCGGGCGTCGAGCGTTTCGCCGGGCTTCCCGGGACCGTCGGCGGGGCGGTGTACATGAACGCCCGGTGCTACGACCTCTCCGTGTCGGACGTCCTCGCCTCGGTCGTCGTCCTGTCGCCGCGCGCGAAAGGGTGTACACTGGAAGAGGTCCCGTTCGACGCCTCGGGATGGGCGTACAAGCGTTCGCCCTTTCAGCGCGCCGACGTCGAGCCGCTTCGGGTGACCGAGTCCACGCCGATCGTGGCTGCGGCCGACTTCCGGGTTCGACCCGGCGACCGCGCGGGGATCGAGGCCGAGATGGCGCGTCTCCGCTCCGACCGCGAGGCGAAGGGCCACTTCCGCTTCCCCTCGGCGGGTAGCATGTTCAAGAACGACCGCGCCTTCGGTAAGCCGACGGGGCAGATCGTCGACGAGCTGGGGCTTCGCGGCCTCTCCATCGGCGGGGCCGCCGTCGCGCCCTGGCACGGCAACATCGTGATCAACACCGGGACGGCGACGGCCTGGGATATTCGCGAGCTCGTGCGCCGCGTCAAGGACGCCGTACGCGAGCGGACCGGCTTCGACCTCGAGTGCGAGGTCGTGTTCGCCGGGGATTGGGAAGGAGAGAACACATGAGGAAGATTGTCTGCGCTTGCGCCCTCGTGGCGGCGCTTTCGGCCCTCGAGGCCCAGGTTATCGGCCGCGTCGAGTTTGCCCTCGGCTCGTCCCAGTTGACGCGTAACGCGAGGAAACTTCCCCTTGCCGAGATCGGCACCCCCGTCGAGAACCTCGACCTCGTTTCGGTTCCCCCCGACGGGGAACTCGTGATCGCGTTCGACAAGTCGACCGGGCTTTCCGGCACCCTGACGATTGAGGGTGGCTCCACCGTCTGCCTTCGCCTCG
>JAKPSR010000318.1 GCA_029571425.1 Spirochaetota bacterium
ATGGGCGAGTGCTTCTACGAATCGGGCGCGACCGAGCGCGCGCTGAAGATATTCACGCACCTCCGCCCCGACCCATCGCTCGGCCCGCAAGCCGCCCTCTACGCCGGAATCATACACGCGCAGACGAACCAGCACGACAAGGCGGTGGTCGACTTCGACATCGGGCTCAAGCACGAAAGCATCCCGGACGAGATCGCGAAGGAGCTCCGCTATAAGCTCGCGGTAACCCTGATCAAGACGCAGGACATATCCCGCGCCCTCCAAGTGCTGAAGGAGATACAGCGCGTCACCCCGGGCTACAAGGACGTGCCCGCCCTGATCGTGCGCTATCAGGAGCTAAACCAAAACAAGAACCTGCAGGTGTACTTGATGGCGGTGCAGAGCGAGTTCGTCGCCCTCTGCCGAAAGATCGTCGTTCAATTCTTCCCCGGCGCGAAGGTGAAGGTCACCGACATATCAGTCTTCGCCGACTACTCGGACATCGTCTCCGAGATCGACACGCCGAAATGGTCGGATATCGTGATCTTCCGCTTCTTCCGGTCGCAGGGCTCGGTGGGCGAGCTCCTCCTCCGCGACTTCCACGCGCGGATCAAGGACCTCAAGGCGGGAAAGGGCATCTGCCTCTCGGCGGGGCTGTTCTCGGATGAGTCGCGCCGCTTCACCGAGGGAAGGCCGATCGATCTCTACGACAAGGACCGCCTCAACAAAATCCTGAACGCCGTCGACACCGGCGCCCCCCTGAAGCTCTAGCGCGAAACGACGACGAGGTGCCGCTCGCCCTCCGGAAGGAAGGGCACCGACACCGCCGTCGTCGACCACGCGCCTATCGCGTCCGTTATTTCGCCCATCTCCTCGTCTATCCTCTCGCGCCTGCCCTTCCACGCCGCGAGCACGCCCGCTGGGCGCGCGAGCGCGAGTAGGGTCTTCGCCATCGCGCGGTCAAGGGGGCGGAAGGCGCGGAAGCAGACAGCGTCGAATTGGGAGGAGGGGCCGCGCTCGGCCTCCGCGTTCAGTACCCGCGCGTTTCGGAGGCCGAGTATGGCCACGCAATTCTCAAGGAATGCGCATCGCTTGGCCATCCGCTCAAGGAGGACGAACTCGATCTCGGGAAAGGCGATCGCGAGCGGGATGCCCGGGAAGCCCGCGCCCGAGCCGACGTCGGCGAAACGAAGTGGTTCCTCGCCGCTCGCGTCGCGCCCGCGCGCGGCGGCGACGCCTTCGAAAAGGGCGCGCCAGGGAGCGAGGCTGTCGAGGACATGGCGAACGACGAGCTCCGAGCGCGCGCCGGGCGAGCCCGGTCCCGTGTCCTCGCCGACGAGATCGAAGGCGGAATTAAAAAGCTCAAGCTCGGAGAGATACCGCTCGACGAGAGGAACCATCCCGTCGGCGCCGCGGCAGGCGACTGATAGCCCGCCGAAGGGAATGGGCTCGGGGCCCGGCGGGAACCCGAGCGCGGCGAGGCCTCGCTCGAGAAGTTCCCGCGGGGAATATGGATACGCCGCAGGGGGCTCGCCGCGCGGGCGATTAGGCATGCGCGCGCGGGCGTCGACGGATAGGCGACGTTCCTCGCGGAGGCTCGACCCCGCGCGTTGGGACTTCCCCTCGCTCAGGTCCCGGCGGTCTTTCATCGCTTACGGTCTTTTAAGAGGGCGGCGAAGGGGTTGTACGTCATCCCGTCGTCGTCCCGCCCGCCGCGACCGTCGCCCTGGCGGCTCGCGGGCGCCCCGTCCTTTCTCGCGACGACCACGCGCCGAGCCTCGCCCGAGGGACGGGCATCGCCATGTCGCGGCGCGGCGTCGCTATGTCGCGTCGGGGCGCCGTGCTGGGCGTCACGCTGGGCGCCGCGCAGGGCGCCGGGGCTCTTGCACGAGAGGCTGATGCGCCGGCGATCCGGGTCGAGGCCGATGATACGGCACTCCTTGACGTCGCCGACCTTCACCACCTCCATCGGGTCCTTGACGAAGCGGTCGCTCATCTCGGAGAGATGCAGCAAGGCGGTCTCCTTGATCCCGATGTCGACGAAGGCGCCGAAGTCGACGACGTTCTTCACCTTGCCGGTGACGACCATCCCCTCCTTCAGGTCCTCGAACGAGAGGACGCCCTTTTGCATGATCGGCTTCGGGTAGCCGTCGCGCGGGTCGCGGTTCGGCTTCTTGAGCTCCTCCACGATATCGCTGATCGTCTGGTCGCCGACCTCGTACTTCGCCTTGATCTCAACGCGCGACTCGTGATCCACGTCACCCTTCTGGCTAACGATCTCGTAGACGACACGCGCGGCTTGGTAGTTCTCCGGGTGTACCCAGGTGTTGTCGAGCGGGTCGGCGCTCTCCGGTATCTTAAGGAAGCCGGCGCACTGTTCGAAGCTCTTCGGCCCCATCCCGGGCACCTTCATCAAGTCCTCGCGCGAGGTGATCTTGCCGGCCGTCTCGCGGAAGGATACGATCTTCTTCGCGAGCGGTCCATTGACGCCGGAAACGTAGCGAAGGAGAGAGGA
>JAKPSR010000326.1 GCA_029571425.1 Spirochaetota bacterium
ACCGGGAGGACGTCGACGCGCGAGGGTTTGGCGGACGCATCGGCGAACGCGGGCGCGAGATCGACGCGGGAGAGGGCCGCGCGCGCCGAGCCAAGCTCGTCACGCGCGGTTGCGTCGGGACCTGAGCTCGCGTTGCAAAGAACGTTGATCGAGAGCCCAGGTCCGGGGAACGGATGCCTCTGGACGAGCTCGACGCTGAGCCCGAGCATCTTGCCTATCCGGCGCACCTCGTCCTTGTAGAGGTCGCGCAGGGGCTCGATCACGAGCCCTTTCTCGATCAGCGCCTGGATGCCCTCGACGCGGTTATGGTGGGTCTTGATGGTGTGCGCGTTTTTCGTCCCCCCAGACTCGATGATGTCCGGGTACAGGGTGCCCTGCCCGAGGAGCCAGCGGCCCTCGTCGAGCTTGAGGCGCGCGACGACCTCGTTCCTTACGGCGATGAAGGTCTCCCCAACCGCCTTGCGCTTCGCCTGCGGGTCGACGAGGCCGGCGACCGCCCGGAGGAAGGTCTCGCTCGCGTCCTCGACGATGAAGTTGGTGAAGCCGAAGGAGCGGTACCGCTCGGCGATGATCGCGCTTTCGTCCTGGCGCATGAAGCCGTTGTCGATGTGGAGGCCGAGGACGCGGTCTTGCCCGAGTGCCTTGTTAAGGAGCGCGAAGGCGACGGTGGAGTCGACGCCACCCGACAGGAAGAGAAGAACCTTGCGGCCGCCGTCGCGGTCGGCCGTCGCGCGGATATCCGCCATGATGTGCTCGAGCACGCGGTCCTGGCTCCAGTTCTTGCGCATCCCGCAGATCGCGGCGAAGTTGGAAAGGATTCGGTCCCCGTCTGGGGTGTCCTTAACCTCGACGTGGCACTGGAGGCTCCAGCGCCGGCGCGCGGCGTCCTCAAGGGCGGCCAGGGGGCAGTCCTTGGTCGAGGCGATGACGCGGAAGCCCGGCGGGACCGAGGTTACGGCGTCCTGATGGCTCATCCATGCCTGTGCCGGGAAGGAGATGCCGTCGAAAAGGGGCGATTTTGGATAGGGATTTCCGGCGGGGTCGCGGTCAATGAGGTGCGCTATTCCGAACTCCCCGACGGCGGCCTTCTCGACCGTGCCCCCGTACTCGCGCGCCATCAATTGGTGGCCGTAGCAGAGGCCGAGGGTCGGGATGTCGAGCGTGAGGAGCTCGCGGTTGAACTCGGGTACCTTGGCGTCGTAGACCGAAGAGGGGCCCCCCGAGTAGACGATGCCCCGGGCGCCCGTAAGGGCGTCGACCGGCGATGATGGCAGGGCGATTTCCGAATAGTATCCCATCAGCCTAAGTCGTTTGGCGATAAGGTGGGCGTACTGGCTTCCGAAGTCAAGGACGACGATCCGTTCGAGTTCCATGGTTCACTATAGCAAAGACCCGCCGCCGATGCAAGAATCGGCCTCGCGAAAAAAACGCCTTGACGTGGGCGAAAACCGGGGTACACTAGATACAATCTATGATACCGGTTCTTTACCTCGTCGTGTATTTTCTCTCGTATTCCGCGGGTTTCGCCGGGCTCGGCGTATGCGCCTTCGCCGCCCTACGCGGTGGTCCCCGCTGGCTCTGGCTGTTCATGGCCTGGCTCGCATCCTCGATCTTTTTCATGTTGATACGCAACGTCACCTACTTCCTAAAGCTTTACCTCAACCATCCCTCCATCGAGTCCAGCCTGGGCTTTTACGTCGGGTATATGCTGACGACGGCGGCCTTCGTCGGGTTGATGGCCTTCGGCGCTTCATACCTCATGCACCCGGGGCGTCGCGTCATCCGCCGCGCCGTGACCGCCGTCGCCTCGGGGATCCCCCTCGCCTTTATATGCATGCTTCCCGCGTTCGAGAGCCTCGCCGCTGACCGATACGCCCTGCGCCTCGTCCTGATTAACGTCGTCATGTACTATGCCTTCGTCGCCACCGACGCGATCCTGATATACGTCTGGGTGCACGTCAAGCTTCTGACCGATCGCGTGATCCGGTCGATCTTATTGGTAAACCTCGTTTCGGGAGGGGTATACATCGCGCTCAGCGTCGCGCAATGGTTTACCTATTACGCCAAACTCTACGACATTAACGATTTCTCGGTGGTAAACGTGAGCCTGTTCCTCATGTTCCTCGGGAATACCTTCGTGATCGGTCGGGCCTATCTCGCCCGATCGCGCCATGGTCATTCGCCGGCGCAACCGCGCCCGTACGACGGGCTTGACGACCGCGAACGCCGCATCGTGGCGCTGATCGAGCGCGGGGCGACGAACAAGGAGATCTCGGAGACGCTCGGCGTGAGCATCTCGGTCGTCAAGAACACGATTTACCGGGTTTTCCTCCGCTATCGCGTCAATAGCCGAACCGAGCTCCTCTCACGCCTTCGCGCTCAGGGGCGACCGGGCGAGCAGGTTCCCGCGGACGCTCCCCCGCGCGCGGAGTCCCTGACCGCCGACGTTGAGGCGATCGCTAATCGATAAGGTGCTTTTCGTAGAGGGCGAGGAGCTCGACCCGGTTTCGTATCCCGAGCCGCTTGAAGATTCGGTGAATGTGGTTGCGGACGGTGTAGTCCGTTATCGAGAGCTCCGCGGCTATTTGCTTGTTCCCTAATCCCCGGCAGACGTACTCCACGATTTGGCGTTCCCTCGGCGAGAAGCTTACGGGAGTCTTTCGGAGGGCGCGCTCGGCCTCGGCCGCGTGGCGCTCGTGGCCCTGCAGTATGGCGATTTGGCCGATCACGATGATATTCGCGGCGTGTACGGCGAAGTAGTACACCGCCTCTACCGCCAGGGGCCGCAGTGGCCGAGCGGCGTCGAAGTTATAGAAGGTTTGGGCGATGAACGGGCCGATGAACAAAAGGTTCGCGACGCCGGCGAAGCGCATCATCGGTATCTCCACGGGATCGAACGCGAGCCTGGTGTACCTGAAAAAATAATAGCAGGAGAGGGCGAGGATCGCGGAGACCAACACGACGTTCGCGCGCATAATGGCGACCGTCAGTTCCGGGTTGGCTTGGCCGAGGATCAGGCTGACGACGCCCGACGCCAGGGGGAAGACCGCCGCGGCGAGGAGGCATGGATTGAGGGCGCGCGGGTGGACGCGGTTGAGCATGGCGGGGAAAAAGCGGCCGTAGGTATACAGCAGGAAGGCCGTAACGAGCATGTCGCCGACGACGTACCACGGTTCGCGAAAGAACAGGGACTGTCCGAGGAATTCGGAGCAAAAGAAACCCGCGTTCTTATGCAATAAATAGAAGAAGAACGAAAGAAGGAACAGTCGGTACCAAACCATCGCCCGCTCGCGCGGGGCGTCGTACACGAAGAACATGAGCCCAAAACCCACGAACCCAACGCAATAGGAGAAGAGGTAAAAAACCAAGAGGACGACACTCATGGGACTCCAGTGTAGCCGGGGCTCGTAACGCTGTCAAGAAACAATCGTTCGCAAGGCGGCTATTCCCCGTTCCGTCATTCGACCGTGACGCTTTTCGCCAGGTTCCGCGGTTTGTCCGGGTCAAGCCCCCGCTGGATCGCGCAGTAGTAGGCGTAGAGCTGGCAGGGGATCACGGAAAGGATCGGTGTGAGCTCCCCGGGCGCCTCGGGTACCCGGAACACGGCGTCCGCCGTCGCGTCGAAGTACGACTCGCCGTCGAAGGTGACGACGAGCACGGTCGCGCCGCGCGCCTTCACCTCCTTGATGTTCGAGTCCATCTTGTCGAAAAGCTCGCGCTGGGTGCAGATCGCCACCACCAGGGTCGAGTCGTCGACGAGGGCGATCGGCCCGTGCTTGAGCTCGCCCGCGGCGAAAGCCTCCGAGTGGGTATAGCTGATCTCCTTCAGCTTGAGGGCGCTCTCGAGGCTGATGGCGTAGTCGAAGAGGCGACCCATGAAGAAGGCCTTCGACTTGTTGAAGCTCTGGCTCGCGAAGCGCTGGATCTCCGCTTGCCGGTCGAGGATGGCGCGCGCCGAGTCCGGAAGGCGCGAGAGCTCGCCGACGAGACGGGCCGCGTCCGCGTCCGCGAGGGCCCCACGGAGGGCGGCGAGGCGGATCGCGATGAGGTACACGCACATCAGCTGCGTGGTGAAGGCCTTCGTCGACGCGACCGCGATCTCCGGTCCCGCCCAGGTGTACATTACGAGGTCGGCCTCGCGCGCGAGCGTCGAGCCGACTACGTTCGTGATCGCGATCACCCGCGCCCCGCTCGATCGCGCCATGCGCATCGCGGCGAGGGTGTCGGCCGTCTCGCCCGACTGGCTGATGATGATAAAGATGTCGCTTGGGTCGAATAGGGGGGAGCGGTAGCGGAACTCGCTCGCGATGTCGACGTCGACGGGGATGCGCGCGATCCGTTCGAAGGCGTACTTCGCGACGACCCCGGCGTGCCAGGCGGTACCGCACGCCGTTATGACGACGCGCCGAGCGCGCGCCCAGGACTCGTCGAGCCCGATCTCGCTTAGGTTGACCTTCCCGTCGCCGTCGACCCGCGCGCGGAAGGTGTCGGTCAGCGCCTTCGGCTGCTCGTGGATCTCCTTCAGCATGAAGTGCTCGAATCCGCCCTTCTCGGCTGCGGCGACGTCCCAGTCGACGTGGCTCGGCTTTTTCGATAGCCGCTCGCCGGCCCCGTCGAAAAAGTCTACCCGGTCGCGGGTCAGCACGGCGATCTCCTTGTCCTCGAGGTACACCACCTCGCGGGTGTACTCAAGCAGTGCCGGGACGTCGGAGGCGATGAGGTTCTCGGCCTTTCCGAGGCCGACGACGAGCGGGCTGTCCTTGCGCACGGCGACGATCTTCCCGGGCTCGTCCTCGCAGACGACGGCGAGGGCGTAGGACCCCTCGATCCGGCCCATCACTGCCACGACCGCCTTGAGAAGGTCTCCCTCATAGTGGTGGTCGACGAGGTGGGCGATAACCTCGGTGTCGGTTTGGCTGCGGAAGGCGACGCCGCGGCCCTCGAGCCAGGCGCGAAGCTTTGCGTGGTTTTCGATGATCCCGTTATGGACGACGGCGATCCGTCCCGAGACGTCGGTGTGGGGATGGGAGTTCACGTCGGAAGGCTCTCCGTGCGTCGCCCAGCGCGTGTGCCCGATCCCGCACGAGCCGCGGATCGTCTCGGTCGCGATAAGCTCCTCGAGGCGGCGAAGCGCTCCCTTGGCCTTCCGCACGACGAGGCCTTCCGGGCCGATGACGGCGATCCCGGCAGAGTCGTAGCCGCGATACTCAAGTTTCCTGAGGGCGTTCACGAGGACGGGCGTCGCGTCCCGATCCCCCACATATCCGACGATTCCGCACATATTGCACCTCTCGTTATGCCTTGAAAAAAGGCGTCCGGGTGAAAGGTAACACGTTTACGCCTCGGGGGAAAGGGGCTCGACGGCGTTGTTGCTTCGGCGGAGGTAGTCGGCGATCCCGAGCAGGGTTTTTCGTGAGGTCGCCCCGTCGACCTCGATGGTCTCGCGGAATATCTCGGCCGGTATCCGGAGGAGGACGACGTTCGTCTCCGCGCGCGCGCTCGAGGTCCTCGCCCCGCCGATCAGCCCCGAGAACTCGCCGAAGGTCCCGCCTCGACGCACCTCGGCCATCCGGTTGGGCATGCTCAACGTCACCACGCCGTGGCACACGAAATAGAGCTCGGTCGATTCTTCCCCCATCGCGAAGATCGTCGCGCCTGCCTCGCGCACGCAGGCGTATCTTCGATAGAAGATGTCGGGCTTAATGAAGAGGACGCGCCTAAGCTGGGCGAGGGGCCGCGGGTCGTCGTACTCGGGGAGGAGGTAGATCTGCGCAAGTACGAAGCTCTCGAAGTACTGGGAGACGTACTGAAACTGCGCGAACAGCAGGAAGAAGACGAAGAAGAGGTAGACTTCCAGGAGTAGGACGATCAGGTTGCTCAGGATGCCGTAGACGAGGTTGTACCGCGCGAGGGTCGCGAAGCTGCGGAAAAGGAACTGGGTAAGGGCGAAGGTCCCCGTGCACACCGCGGCCGCGACGAGGCTTTGCCTGGGGTTCGGCCGCGCGCGCGGGGTTATGTAGTAGGCAAGGAAAAGGAAGCCGAAGAGGATCCCGAGGGGGACGAAGCGGAGCAGGTTGCGCACGAGGGCGAACAATAGCGGCGGGATGAGCCCGCGCGATATCGTGGTGCGGAAGAAGGCGTTCGCGGCGACGACGGCGCCGGTGACCGCGACGATGACGACGACCAGGATCACCTCGCTCGCGATGACGACCAGGTTCTCCTTGATCGCCTTCTTCTTTCCTTTTTTCCGGTAGATAATCCTCATCCCCTGCTGGATCGAGGCGAAGACGCGTCGGGCCATCCAGAAGACCGAAAGCCCGACGATGACCTCGAAGATCCCGATGGATTTTATCGCCATGACCGAGTCGAAGAACCGGCTGATGTCGAGGGCGTCCGAGAAGATCGTCGCGGAGTCCACGATCGAGATCAGGGCTTCCGGGGACGCGTGGAGGATGCGGAGGAGAATCAGGAGGGCCATCAGGGCGATCGGCAGCAAGGATAATAGGAAGCTATAGGCCCCCGCCGACGCGTACGTCAAGAGGTCATTGGAGCGGAAGGCGTCAAGGGTGATGTAGAGTCGTTGGACCGCCCCAAGGAGGCGGTTCCGGCGTTCTTGCATGGTAAAATAGTATACGACAAAAAATCCGTCGTGGGCGCGAAAATCGTGTCTAAATTCTCGTTTCCCGTCCCGCACCCCTTGATTCCATGCATAAATATGTAATAAACTAGTATAAAATTACAGGAGGCGCTATGACTAAGCTGCGCGGAGCGTTTACCGCCCTAATCACCCCAATGAATCCCGACGAGTCTGTCGACTTCGAGGGTTTCCGGAAGTTAGTGCGGTTTCAGCTCGAAAGCGGCATCTCCGGCCTCGTGCCACTGGGGACCACCGGCGAGACGCCGACCCTCGACGAGAGCGAGGAAGAGAAGCTGATCGACATCGCGATCGAGGAGGCGAAGGGCAAGGTCCCGATCATCCTCGGGGCCGGGAGCAACTGCACCAAGGATGCCGTGAAGTACGTCAAACGCGCCAAACAGAAGGGGGCGGACTACGCCCTCGTGGTCACCCCATACTACAACAAGCCGACCGACGAGGGCATCTACCGCCACTTCGCGGCTTGCGCCGAGGTGGGGCTTCCGCTGATCGTCTACAACATCGCGAGCCGCACCGGCAAGAACATATCGACCGCCTTGCTCGCGCGCCTAGCCGGGCTCGACGCCGTCGTCGGCGTGAAGGAATCCTCAGGCGACCTGAATCAGATGATGGACGTCGTCGCCGCGGTGCGCGCGAAGAAGCCGGATTTCGCCGTCCTCTCGGGCGACGATTCCCTGACCCTGCCGCTCCTTTCGATCGGCGGGGACGGTGTCGTCTCGGTGGTGTCGAACATCGCGCCTGCCCAGGTGACGGCGATGGTGAAGGCCGGGCTCGCGGGCGACTTCGAGGAAGCGCGGAAGCTGCACTATCGGCTCCTGCCCGCCTTCAGGGCCGCCTTCGTCGAGACCAACCCGATCCCGATCAAGGCCGC
>JAKPSR010000073.1 GCA_029571425.1 Spirochaetota bacterium
GTCGAACAGGTCCTTGCTCAGAACGTTCTTGTCACCGCCGATACCGCAGAACGCAACACCGATAAAGAGAGCGTCCATCGGCTTAACAGCGACCATGAAACCCTGCTGGGTGTCAAAGTTCTTCGCACCGGGGCCCTTATCGCCAGAGCAGAAACGGGTAAAGGTCACGTCCTCGCCAACGTCGGCGCCGTAGGCGCGGATCCAGTTGAACGAACCGAACGCGGCGTTACCGCGAAGGGTGTCGTCAAAGAACTGACCCATGGTGACGGTGATCATGTCGATCGGCTTCACCCAAATCTTCTGCTGGTCATCCTGGCCAACCCCGCCGTCCGCGTTGATCTCGAACTGGAACCCGACGTTGTCGGAGTTGCCGTTGACCGAGAACTTGATGCGGGGATCGGAAGCAACACCATCCCAAGACTTCCCGATGCGGGCAAAAGTCTCCGACTCATCAACATTCAGAGTCGCCGGATCATCGTCAGCACCAGAGTTCATGACCGGCGCGAAAATACCGCGGCCCCAACCGCTAAGAGTGATCTCGGCAACCGCCACGGAAGCGACGAGCGCGAAGATCATAAGGATAGCAAGAGCTTTCTTCATTTAAGAAATTCCTCCTTAAAGTTACGGGATAGTCAAACCAACGGTTTTTCAGCTACCCCTATCTTTTGAGTTAGTATACCCGGGGTTTTTGGAGCCGTCAAGTTTTTTTTAACAAAATATGCGCTTTATTCTGACAAAGAAACAATGAAATGTCGGATAAGGTTAGCGATCGCGACGTAAAAAAACGAAAAAGGCCACGATAAAGCAGAGAACGGGTAAGTTGTCCGAAACCAAAATCGGCAAAGAGGCGCCGAAGACGCGCAATTCCGAGCCCGCGAAAAAGCCGAAGGCACGCAGTACTCGGTACAGGACGCCCACGTACGAAGCAAGGGTGCCAAGGATCATCAGCATCCATGCGGGATCGCGGGTACGGGTCCAAAGGATGATCGCGAGGAATGAGGCGAGGGAGGCCAAGGCCAGCCGGACGAGGAATTCAATGGCGAGTCCGTCGGTCAGAGCCGGGGCGAAAGAGGCGAATCCGCTCACGCGAGGAGTCCTGGCGTAAGTCGCTTGAATTCCCCAGGGTCGGCGGAGACGGGAACTATTGAAGGAACTTGATAGTCGGGCGAAACGAGGAGGCCGACGTCGAGGCAGCGACCGAAGAAATCCGGGTATTTCGCCCGCCGAATCTTAGGCACCAAATAGGGGCCGCGCCGCTCCCAAAAGGGGGCAAGATACCGGTCAAAGCGCGCCCAATCCCGCTCGGTACGCTCGAACAGGGCCCCGGCAAGGTCGACCCAAGCGCGCGCAAGGGCGCCAAGCAAAACCGGGGAAACGGGATCGGACGGGGGAATCAGGGTCGCGTCGTCGCGGGCGAAGACGGCCAGGGTACAGCCGCCGGCCCAGGGTAGGGGCGAGGCAAGGACCATCGTCTCGACGGTGTCGTTGGTGTTCTCAAGGAAGGCGGAATCGATCTTGTCGCTCATGCTGTAAAAGGCGTCGTCGAGCCAGGGGCGCCATACCGGGATGCCGTGGACTTGGCGGGCCGCCGAGAAGGGAGAATCCCCGCCGGGGCCGATGTCGACGGAGGCCTCGGGATGCAGCAGCGGCGACTCGATCAGGGGCATCTCGGTCCAGAGGCCGAGGAAAGAGGCACAGGCGGCGCGGGCGCGCTCCCGCGTGGCGTACCAGCGGACAGCCCCATACTGAGGCAGGACTTCCTGCACCGCCCGGACGAGCTCGCCCTCGGCCTCGGTGGGAAGGTTTCCCGTCACCCCGCGATCGAGCAAATTCTTAAAGGCCAGCTTGGAACGCCCGGCGCGCCAGCCGAGGATGGCGCCCCCGGCCTCTTGGTAGAGGTCGAGGAGACGGCGTCCCTTCGCCGTATACAGGTGGTAGTCGCCGGCGCGGCGAACCGCGCCGTATCGCTTTCGGATCTCTTCTTTTAAATCGATGCCGTCGTGCGCTTCCATACCACCCATTGTAGCCGCTTATCGGCTTTCCGCAAGTTTTTTGTTCACGAGCTCCGTCGCGGTCGCCGGGTTCGCCTGCCCCTTCGACTTCCGCATCACCTGGCCGACGAGCCAGGCGGCGACGTTGGTCTTCCCGCCCTTCCAGTCCTCGACCGCGCCTGGGTTCTCGGCGAGGACCTCGTCGACGATCCGCTCGATCGCGGAGACATCGCTAACCTGGGCCATACCCCGCGCGGCGATGACGGCGTCGGGGAGCGAGCCGGTCTCGAGCATCTCCTGGAAGACGTCCTTCGCCTGGCGGCTGGTGATCGTGCCCTTCGCGACGGCGTTAACGAGGCCGGCCACGTGGGCCGGACCGATCTTGAGCCCGTCGAGGCCGATTCCGCGCTCGTTGAGGACGGCGAGAAGCTCGGCGAGGACCCAGTTCGCGGCCTTCTTCGGGTCGGCAGAGGCGCGCGCCGCCTCCTCGAACCACTCGGCGAGGGCGCGGTCGGCGGTCAGGGTCGCGACGTCGAAATCGGAGAGCCCATACTCGCGCTTAAAGCGCGCGCGCTTTTCGGCGGGGCGCTCCCCCACCCTCGCGCGGGCCCGCGCGAGGAACTCGTCGGAGAGGTTGAAGGGCCTAAGGTCCGGCTCGACGACGAAGCGGTAATCGATGAACGAGTTCTTCGTCCGCTGGACGACCGTCTCGCCGCGCGCGTCGTCCCACCCCATCGTCACCTTGAATCCCTGGTTGAATACCTGCCGGTCGGAGCGGAACTCGGCGAGCTGGCGGGTAATCTCGTAGGAGCAGGCGTCGCGGATCGACTTGAAGGAGTTCATGTTCTTGATCTCCGAGATCGGGGTGCGCCACTCCTTGCCGCCCTCGACGATCCGAAGGTTGATGTTCGCGTCGCAGCGCATCGAGCCTTCCTCGAGGTTCCCGTCGGTGGCACCGATGTAGCGGAGGGTCTCCCGGATCGTCTGCATGAACAGGGAGGCCTCCTCCGGGCTCGACATGTCGGGCTTGGAGACGATCTCGATCAGCGGGACGCCGGAGCGGTTGTAGTCGATGTAGCTGTGCGCGCCCTCGACGTGGAGGCTCTTCCCGACGTCCTCCTCGAGGTGGATGCGCTCGATGCGCACCTTCTTAAGGCGGGGTTCCGCGTCGGCGGGCGCGAGGTTGATCATCACGTGCCCGTTCGCGCAAAGGGGGATGTCGTATTGCGTGATCTGGTAGCCCTTAACGAGGTCCGGGTAGAAGTAGTGCTTGCGGTCGAACTTGGTAAAGCGGGCGACCTCACAGTCGAGGGCGAAGCCGGCGATCGCGCCGAACTCGACGTACTCGCGGCTCGCGACGGGCATGGCGCCGGGCAGGCCGAGGCACACCGGGCACACGCGGGTGTTCGGCATCCCGCCGTACCGGTTCTCGCAGGAGCAGAACGCCTTGGTCTTCGTCAAAAGCTCGCAGTGGATCTCGCAGCCGATGATGACCTCGTAGCGAAGGTCGCCGTCCGAGTGAACGGGGGCGCCGGGGTTGAACGTCTTCACGTCGTCGCTCATTTGGAAGCCTCCCATGCCTTCGCGACGCGGAGGATCTTACCCTCCGCGAAGTGCGCGCCGCAGAACTGCATACCGACGGGGAGGCCCGCCTTCGTCGTCCCGGCGGGCACCGAGAGGGACGGCACGCGCGAGAGGTTGACGAAGGTGGTGAAGAGGTCGGTAAGGTACATGGCGAGCGGGTCGTCGACCTTCGATCCGAGCGGGAAGGCGGCGGTCGGGCTCGTCGGGCAGAGGATGAGGTCGTGCTTGGAAAGGACGGCGGAGACGTCGCGCTGGATGCGCGCGCGGACGCTCATCCCCTTCTTGTAGCAGTCGCCGGAGAAGTGCGTCGAGAGGACGTAGTTCCCGATGACGATGCGCCGCTTGACCTCGGCGTTGAAGCCGTCAGACCGGGTGGCGACGTAGAGCTCGTCGTATCCCTCGCCCGGGTCCTTGCGGAGGCCGTAGCGAATCCCGTCGAAGCGGGAGAGGTTGCTCGCGGCCTCGGAAAGGGCGATGACGTAATAGGACCCGATCGCGGCCTCGAGGACCGGGATCGAGACGGTCTCGACGATAGCCCCGCGCGAGCGGAACCAGTCGCAGGTCGACTCGAACACGGCGGCGATCTCGGGGTCGAGGCCCTTCTCGCGGACGAACTCCTCGGGAAGGGCGACCCGCAGTCCCT
>JAKPSR010000345.1 GCA_029571425.1 Spirochaetota bacterium
GATTTCGAGATCGGTAAGGTCGCCGGGCGGGACGTCATCGCGAGCAGGGCGATCTCCTATATCGACGAGGAGGCGACCAAGATCCGCCGCGAGGCGCGCGAGCAACTCGTCACCGCGGTGTTCCGCTACGACCGCGAGATAACCGGCGGGATGCTCGCCGCGTACTCGCGCTTCTCCGAGTACCTCGAGAAGACGGCGCGCGGGGTCAACTCGGTAGACCAGTTCGTGCTGCAGGTCCAAGAGGCGTACCCGGGCGTCCTCGGCCGCCAGCAGATGGTTTCCCTGTACGCGGCGCCCGACCGGGTCGGCATCATCGCCGTCTCATTTAACGTGTTTAAGCAGATCGCGGGCGAGGGGCTCGCCGAGCTTCCCGACGAGGGGCTGGAGCGCTTCAGCCGCTCCGACATCGAGCTCGTGCGCTGGCGAAACGACCGGCAGGAGCGTGCCGAGGTGCCGATCGGAACCCTGCTGACGCGGCCCGAGCTTCGCGCCTACGTCTCGAGCGCCCTCGCGCTCAACAAGCGCCCGCCCGCGATGACCGATATGGTGCTCAACCTGATCGATCCCTTCCTTAAGGTGAACGTCGTCTACCAGGCGGCCGAGAGCGAGGCGAAGATGGACGCGGCGATCAAGCAGGTGCCGCCGGTCCTCGTCGAGATCGAGAAGGGCCAGCGCATCATTAAGCAAGGATTCATTATCACCGACGAGGCGTATCGCCAACTCGAGGCCTTGGCGAGCTCCGGGCTCTACATAGACGCGCGGCAGTTCGCCGGCACCGTTGCCCTGCTTCTCGTCATCCTCGTCGCGTCATGCTGTCTCTTCTCGAGCGGCGTCTACGGCGCGTCACTCGACCTCAAGGAGGTCGTCCTTCTCGCCCTTTCGTTCGCGTCCGTCTACGTGGCCGTCGTCGTCATGTCGCGCTTTAAGCCGTTTGGGCAGCCGCTTAACTTGTCGGTGGCGCTCCCCGCGACCCTTTTCGCCATGCTCGTTTCCGTCATCGTCGGCCAGCGGGCTGCCGTGCTGTCCTCGGTCATCGTCGCGCTCGGGGTCCTCTGCGCGAGCTCCCTCTCGGTTCCCCCGGCGATCTTCTCGCTCTTTTCGTCGATCGCCGCCGTCAGGCTGATACGCATATCCGGCAAGAGGATCGACCTCGTCCGTTCCGCCTGCCTGCTCGCCGCGATAAACCCGGTCCTCGTGCTCCTGATCGCCCTCGTCGCGCCGGGCGCGACCTACGACCTCCGCTTCGCGCTCGTCGGCGCCGCCTTTAACGGCTTCATGAGCGGGATATTCGTGCTGGGCTTCCTCCCGATCCTGGAATCGGCGATGAACACGGCGACCGACTTTCGCCTGATGGAGTTCTCGGACCTTAATTCCCCGACGATGAAGAAGATGCTCCTCGGGGTCTCGGGGACGTACAACCACTCGATTATGGTCGCGACCCTCGCCGAGAGCGCCTGCCGCGAGATCGGGGCGAACCCCCTGCTCGCGCGGGTCGGCGCGTACTACCACGATGTCGGGAAGATGGACCAGAGCGAGTACTACGTCGAGAACCAAACCGACTACAACAAGCACCTTGACCTTAACCCGCGCCTCTCGGCCACGGTGATCCGGAGCCACGTCAAGCTCGGGGTGGAGAAGGCGAGGCAGCTTCGCCTCCCGCAGGAGGTCATCGACATCATCTCCGAGCATCACGGCAACAGCCTCATCCAGTATTTCTACAGCGAGGCGCTTAAGCAGGGCGGCGACGTCGATCCCG
>JAKPSR010000352.1 GCA_029571425.1 Spirochaetota bacterium
CTTCCAGAAGGAGGAGGTCATCGCCCGGGTCGGCACCCACTTGAGCCTTCGCGCCGCGCGCCGAGCCGTCGAGGTGGAACGCGAGAAGGCAGACCGGCTCCTGCTGAGCATCCTCCCCGCCCCCGTCGCCCGCGAGCTCAAGGATACCGGGCGCAGCACCCCGCAGTCATTCCCCGCCGTAACCGTGCTTTTTTCCGACCTCGTCGACTTCACGCGGAAGTCGCGCGACCTCGATCCCGAGACCCTCTTGAGCGAACTCAACGATTTATTCACCGGCTTCGACCGAATCGTCGAGCGGAACGGCTGCGAGCGGATCAAGACGATCGGGGACGCGTACTTCGCCGTCTCGGGCATCCCGGAGCAGGTCGGCGACCACGCCTCGCGCATGGTGCGCGCCGCCCGCGAAATGGTCGCCTTCCTCCGCGAGCGAAACGTCAAGGCCCCCTACCAGTGGGAAATGCGCCTCGGCGTCCATTCGGGCTGCGCCGTCGGCGGGATCGTCGGGACGCACAAGTACCTCTACGACGTCTTCGGGGACACCGTGAACACGGCGAGCCGGATGGAGACGAGCTCAGAGCCGATGGAGATAAACGTCTCCGCGGCCACCGCTGGCCTGCTCGGCGACGAATTCCGGCTCGAGCGGCGCGCGCCCCTTGAGGTGAAGGGAAAAGGCTCGATGGATATGTTCTTCGTGCGCTAGAAAAAAACGACCAGTGACAGTTTATCAAATCCGGCGTGTTGTATATCATGTACGCGAGGACAGACGTCAACATGGAGAAAAGCGGACCGATCACGCTTGAGAACTTCGATGAGCTCTACCGCAAATTCGGCCCGATGGTGCTGAGGCGGTGCCGCTATCTCCTAAAGGACGAGGAGCAGGCGCTCGACGCGATGCAGGACACCTTTGTCCGGCTGATCGAGCGCAGGACCCGGCTTTCCGACGTCTGCTCGAGCCTCTTCTACACGGTGGCCACCACCGTGTCGCTGAACAAGATCCGCTCGAACAAGGTGCGAAGCTCCCCGGAGACGGGGAACCTGCTCCGCGCGATGGCCGAGTCGGGAATCGTGGATCACGAGAAGAGGGTCGACGCGTCGCTGCTGTTGGATGCTATTTTCGCGGAAGCCCAGGAGGACACCCGCTGCATGGCGGTGCTTCACTACCTGGACGGCCTCACCCTCGAGGAAACGGCGAGGGAGATGCGGATGTCCGTGTCCGGTATCAGGAAACGGCTTTCGGTCCTGCGGAAAAAAGCGCTCAGATGCGCCGGAGTGTGACATGAAGAACCAAACATTGTTCGTCGAACGATACGCCCTCGGGGACGGTATCGAAGGAACGCCCCGCCCACCCGACGAGGCTCTTGCGGCCATCTCGGAATCGAATACCGAGATCCTCTCCCGCTATCCCGCCCGCGACATGCGCCAGGCGGTCGAGGCGAAGCTCGCCGCGCGCGAGCGCGTCCTCCCATTTAACGCGGAACAAGCCCCGCGCCGAGTCGCGCCGCGCGTGGCGCGACTCGCCTACTCCGCGGCCGCCGCCTGCGCCCTCGCCCTCGTCGCCTTCCTCGCGGTTCGCACCATGATGGCGCGGGACGCGGCGGGCACCCTCGCGAACGGGTTGCCACGCGGCGACGGGGCGATCGCGCTCGCCGACGGCGAGCGCGCGAAGGGGGCCGGGCCACGGCTCTTCGTATACAGGCAATCCGACTCGGGCGCCGAGCGGCTCGACCCGGAAACCCGCGTTAAGCCGGACGACGTGCTGCAGGTAAGCTACTTCGCGGGCGGCGACCGTTTCGGCGCCATCCTCTCTGTCGACGGGAACGGTACCGTGACCCAGCACTACCCCGACTCGGGCGACACCATGGCGCCCCTTTCCATCGGGGGGGAGATCTCGCTCGATTTCTCCTATAAATTGGACGATGCCCCGAAGTTCGAGCGCTTCTTCCTCGTGGCGGGACGGAAACCGATATCCCTCCGCGGATTCAAGGACGCGCTCGCGGACGCCGCCGCCGCCGACCAGGCGGGGACTTTCCCGCCCCCGGACGTCCTGCCGAAGGGCGTGCACGTAATCGACCTTTTGCTTCATAAATAACCGAAGGAGCACCAAATGATACATACGATAGCCACGCGCGTCGCGCGCGCCCTCTTACTCAGCGCGGCCCTCGCCGCCCCGCTCGCCGCCGAAGAGGCCGCGAACCTCCCGATCGAGCGCTACGCCCTCTACGTCGCCTCGAACGACGGCGGCGCGAAGCGAGTCGCCCTAAAATACGCCGGCACCGACGCCGTGCGCATCGCGCGCACGATGAGCGAAATCGGCGGCGTTCCCCCGCAGAATAGCCTCATCCTGACCGATCCCTCGCGCGCGCAGATCGACGACGCGTTCGCCCGCATGCGCCGCACGATCGAGCGAAACGGCGGGAAGGCGCGCCGCACCGAATTCCTTTTCTATTATTCCGGCCACTCGGACGAGAAGGCGTTCCTGCTCGGGAGGGACAGCTACCCATACGCGGAGCTGAAGGAGGCGCTCAACGCCATACCCACCGACGTGCACGTCGTCATGCTCGATTCCTGCTACTCGGGAAACTTCGTCCGGGCGAAGGGCGGCTCGCGCCAAAAGCCCTTCTTGATCGACGACTCCACCGTCGTCCAGGGGCACGCCTACCTCTCGTCGAGCTCGGAGCACGAGGCATCGCAGGAATCGGATCGCATCCAGGCGTCCTACTTTACCCACGCCCTCGTCTCGGGCCTTCGCGGCGCAGCGGACGCCTCGGGCGACGGGAAGGTATCCCTAAACGAGCTGTACCACTACGCGTTCAACGAGACCCTGTCCCAAACGGAACGCTCCTCGGTCGGCCCCCAGCACCCCTCATATAACATAACCCTCGTCGGCTCGGGCGACCTCGTCCTCACCGACATCACCGACGCCGAGTCCGTGCTCGTCATCCCGAAGGAGAACGAGGGCCGGTACTTCATCCGCGCCGCGGACGGCACGCTGGTCTCCGAGATCAACAAGGTGAGCGGGAACATGGTCGCGCTCGCGCTGCCGGCCGGCACATACTCCGTCATCGTCGTGACGTCCACCGGCACCCTTCAGGGAACCGTCAACCTCTCCAAGGGCGGCCGCGTCGCCCTTGACGCGAGCGCGTTCGGGATCGTGCCGCGGACGTATGACCGCGCCCGGGGAGACGGCGTCGCGCCGCTTTCCACCGAGGAAGAGCTCGCGGCGGAGGCGGCTCGGGCGCGAGCCGCCGCACTCGAGGCTGCCGGCCAGACCCCCCCCGCGGAAACAACGGAACCCGAGGCCGCCGCGAAGCGCTGGCTGCCCTTTCAGTTCACCTTCGTGCCCGGCCTCTCGATTCCCCGGAGGGACAGCGACAACGTGGTGATCGGCCTGGGGCTCCTGATGAGCCACAACAAGAACATCCGCGTCGCGCAGGTGTCAGGCTTCCTTGGTTCCATAAACGGAAGCCTCACCGGGATCCAGGCATCCGGCTTCCTCAACACGGCTGACGGCACCCTCGCCGGGTCGCAGATCGCCGGTTTCATGAACTCGGCGATCTCCGATTCCCTTTTCACCGGCGGGCAGATTGCCGGCTTCCTCAACACCGCCAAGGCGCCCATACTCGGCGCACAGATCGCCGGCTTCCTGAACATCTCGAATCGCGACTTGCGCGGCGCGCAGGTGTCCGGCTTCATGAACTTCTCCCGCGGGCGCCTTACCGGCGTCCAGTACGCGGGGTTCCTAAACGTGGCGAGCGAGGTATCGGGGGTCCAGTTCGGCGTCGTCAACGTCGCGCGGAAGAACTCGGGCGCCTCCATCGGGTTACTTAACTTCATCCTCGACGGCATCATTTCTCCGGCGATCTACGTCGACTCGAACCAAATCGCGTACGTGCAATACCAGGGCGGAACGAACTACTTTTACACGACCTTTCTCCTCGGCATACCGTTTAAGGGAGCCGAGAGCGAGGACGACCTCGACTGCGCGATCTTCGGCATCGGCGCGGGAACGCGCATACAGGCGACCAAGCGGCTGTCCTTCGACATCGAGGTACTGTCGAAATG
>JAKPSR010000381.1 GCA_029571425.1 Spirochaetota bacterium
ACCTCGTGGGCGACCGACTTAATCTTTTCGAGGGCCGCGAGGCTCACCGGTCCGCCGGCCTCCTCGGCGGTGACCGTCAGGGTCACCACCACCTGGGTTGCCGACAGGTCTTCCGAGACGAGCGACCGCTCGTACGCGTCCCACGAGAGTACGCGTCGCTTCGTCTCGGCGACTTCCTCGGCAGTTCCCGCGAAACCATCCGGGACGATCGGGCGAACGACGATCGAGTCGCCCTCGCCGGTGATGTAGTCCGTCGAAAGGAGCGACGAGACCTCGTCGATGCCGGGCACCGTCGCCAGGCGCGACTCGTAGTCGCGGATTTGCTCGATGAAGGGCGCGTCGAAGACCGTGCCGTACCGGCGCTCGAGCCCGACCAGGATCATGACCTGCGAGCCGAAAGTATCCTCGACGTAGTCGGACTCGACGCGGGCAGGATTCGTCTTCGGTATGAAGCGATAGTTGTTGTTGTCGAGCCGCACCCGCGGAAGCTGGACGGCGAAGAATGCGGTGACGAGGACGATCGCGGCGACGATCAGCCACGGCCGCTTAAAAAAGCGTTCCATTCGTATCTCCTTTTCTCTTTCACTCTATGTCGGGAAGGACGAGGGCGGACCGGTCGCACCGATCCGTTGCGAGTCCCCGCAGCATGATTTCGAAGACGCTCTTCATCTCGGCCCTGATGATCCGCACGTCCCTGTGCTCGCGCGGCAGGCGGGCGACCGCCTCGATGATCCCGCTGGCCACCATCAAGAGGGAGCGCGCGATGCTTTTCGGGTCGAGTCCTGGGGCAAGGGTACCGTCATCGATTCCCCTTGTGACGCACTCGACGATGCACCCGTAGAATTCCTCGGGGCCAGTCATCATGCCCGGCTCTCGGTACGGCATGATGAACGGATAGCTTGGGATAATATGGTTCTTGATCCCGTAGAGGGCGATGATGTCCTCGGACGAGCCGAAGAGCTCAAGATAGCTCATCCAAACGGCCCGTATCGCCTCAAGACCCGATTTCGCCTCCTCGAGGCGAGGGCGAACATATGAAATGACTCGGGTGGACATCTCGAAGAATATCTCCTTGAGGATCGCTTCTTTGCTTGGAAAGTAGAGATACAGGGTCGCCTTACTCAGTTCCGCGCGCTTCGCGATATCGAGCATGGTGACCGCATCGACCCCGCGCTCGACGATAAGGTCTTTGGTGATTGCCAAAATGGCCGCGTGCCGATTCTCACGTTCCCTGCTTTTGCGCTCAATAATCCCCACAGCATCCTCCAAACACTGACCGTTGGTCTTTTACTAACCGCCGGTCAGGTTATAACCAACGGTCATGCTTGTCAAGGGGGGATAAAACAGTAAAATGACATACGCGAGCAGGAGGCATCATGAAAGGGATAGGCAGAAGGAAGGTTGTGTACACGATCGTGACGGCGATCATCGCCTGCGTGGGGGTCTACGTGGCCCTCCGCGCCCGACCCGCGCCCCGGCTCGAGTACGATAACGCCTTTTGGCCATCGAACGAGGTCGTTTCCGGGGAATGGCGGTGGTGCACGACCCCGGCGGGCATCACCTACAATCTCTATATACCTACCGGTATGGAGGGCGACGAACTCGCGCCTTCCATACCGCTAATCGTCTGCTTTCACGGAAACGGGGGAAAGGCGACGGCCAAGGACCGATTTGGCCGGCTTTTTACCGACCCAGGCGTCCAACTTCGGCTGGATCCCAGGGGGGCCGCCGTCCTCGTGCCGCAGTCCCGGGTCGAGTATTTCTCCGACCCTGCGGGTTACGCCCGCCTCGTCGAGAACGTGATCCTCCGCCACCCGGCGATCGACCCGCGGCGGGTCGCGGCGTACGGATTTTCGCAAGGGGCGGCCTTCGCCCACGAGATCGCGATGGCCGAACCGACGCTCTTCCGCGCGGCCGCGACCGGAAGCTCGTATTATCGGGCAAGCCTCGCCGAGCTCGCGAGGGGTACGCGGGTGCGCTTCTACTGCGCCCTCGCGAAAAACGACAAGGGAATCTACGAGCAGGGAGTCAGGACGGCGCGCGCCCTCGCCTTCATCTGCCCGAACTCGCGGTACGTGGAATACGAAAAGAGGGGGCACTTCTTCATCGAGCCAGAGGACAAGACGGGCCGCGGCGCGGAGCGCGGCGCGGAACACGGCGTTCCGCATAACGCGGAACGCTTCGTCGACTGGCTTGCCGACGCGCTTACGCGATAAGCGGGTCGACCTGCCCCGTCAGCGGTTTAACCGGGGAAGCGCTCGGCGAGCGTCCGGTCGATCCGGGCGATCGCCCGATCGACGCCGAGTATCTGTATCGAGCCGACGAGAGGAGGGCTTACCCGGCTCCCGGTGACGGCCATGCGGATCGGCATCATCAGGTCTCCGATCTTAATCCCGAGTTCCTCCGCCTTCGCGCGGAAAAGGGCGTCGGCATCCTCCTCGCCCATCCCGCCGATCTTGGCGACCACGTCCTTGGCGGCCACGAGGGCCTCGCGGGTTTTCGCCGCATCGAGTTTTTTCGGGAGGATTTCCTCCGCCGGGGGGACGGCGGGCTCGGCGAAAAGGAACGCGACCATCTGCGGCGCCTCGGTAAGGAAGTGAAGCCGCTCGCGGACAAGGGGCATGACGCGCATCAGGGTCTCGCGCTCGGCGGCCGTCGGCGTAAGGAGGGTCTCGTCGGCGAAGCGAAGCCCGGCCTTCGCGCGCGCGGCCTCGGAGTTCTCATCGGCGCCGCGCCCAAGAACGCCTGAGTTCGCGATGAAGGGCCAGGTCAGCGCGAAGAGTTCCTCGTCGGTCTTGAGGCGCATGTACTGGCCATTAAACCACTCAAGCTTCTTGTAGTCGAAGACGGCCGGCGCCTTGTTGATCTTCTCCATGCGGAAGAGGCGGCCGAATTCCTCGAGGGTATACATGTCGCGCCCATCCTCGAAGGAGCAGCCGAGCATGGCGACGTAGTTGATCAGGGCTTCCCTGAGGTATCCGTTATTCCTGAATTCGTTGCAGCTCGTGGCGCCGTGGCGCTTGGAGAGCTTCTGCCCGTCCTGGCCCATGACCATCGGGAGATGGCAATAGTCGGGATAGTCCCAGCCGAAGGCCTTGTACATGATCACGTGCAGGGGCGTCGAGGGAATCCATTCCTGGGCGCGCATCACGTGGCTGATCTTCATGAAATGGTCGTCCACGATGTTCGCGAGGTGGTAAGTCGGGAAGCCGTCGCTCTTAAGGAGGACGGGGTCCGGGTTTACGTCCTCGTTCTTCCACTCGATGTCGCCGAGAAGCTGGTCGTGAAAGCGCGTCGAGCCTTCAAGGGGAACGGCGAGGCGAATGACGTAGGGTTTGCCGGCGGAGAGGTTCTGCTGGACCTCGGCAGGCGAGAGAGAACGGCAGTGCCGGTCGTAGCCGGGCGCCATCTTATTCATCGTCTGTATCTTGCGGATCCGCTCAAGGCGCTCCTCGTCGCAGAAACAGTAGTAAGCGCGGCCTTTCTCGACGAGCTCGAGGGCGTGCTTCCGATAGAGCTCGAAGCGCTCGGACTGGACGTAGGGGGCGTAGGGACCGCCGCGATCGCCGCCCTCGTCCCACTCAATGCCGAGCCAGGCGAGGGTATCGTACAGGTTGCGAACGTACTCCTCGGCGAACCTGGTCTGGTCCGTGTCCTCGATGCGCAGGATGAATTTCCCGCCGGTGGAGCGGGCGTAGAGGTAATTGAAAAGGGCGGTTCTAACCCCGCCAATGTGCTGCATCCCCGTCGGGGATGGGGCGTAGCGTACACGAACGTCCACGGATGTCTCCTTGAAACCGGCCTTCGCCGGGAAAGCCGCGCGGAGAACCGCGCGTGAGTCACAAGTATATGAGGTTTCCCTTTCTTGGACAAGGGAAAAGCGGTATTACGCGGTCTGGAAAGACATCCGCTTGACGGTAACGCCCTTACAGGCGGCTACCGCCTTCTCGAGCGTGTCCCACTCGGCGGCGTCCCCGCCAAGCTCAAGGAGGATAAGCCCATTCGTGGCGCAGTTCCGGTCGTCGGCCTCGTGAAGGCCAAGCCGCGTGCGGATGCTGCAGCCGTACTTCGTCAGGATGCCCTGCACCTCGCCGGCCTCGGCGACCCGGTTCTCGACGTGGATTCCCAGTATTCTCATCTCTTTCATCGATATTCTCCTCTTTTGATGGAACTCATTACTTTAAGTATAGCGACGCGTGGCCCGAACGCAAGAAGAACGGCCCTTGCCTCTTCGCGCCTAGTGCCCGCCGCAATCGTGCCCGTGATCGTGCGCGGCGCAGCCCTCGCCCGAGTCCCGAAGCTTTCCCGCCGCCCAATCCTCCGCGCGGTCTCGGACCGATCCCGCGCAGCCGCGGATCACCTCGACGCCCTCGCGCTTAAGCACGCGAACGGCGCCGTCCCCCATGTTGCCGGCGACCATCAGGGACACACCCTTCCCGGCGAGGATGGACGCGACGTTCGATTTGCACCCGCATCCAGCGGGCGAATCGACCCGCTCCTCCGCGACGACGACGCCCCCGTCGACGGTAAAGACCGTAAAGTACTCGCAATGACCAAAGTGGGCGTCGATCTCCCCTCCCCTAGTCGGCATGGCAATTTTCATACTCGAACCCCCTCAGGACACTATACCCGCGACCGACCCGCCGGGGCAAGGTTTTCGCGCCGGAAAACTGGCGCGCGCGCGCGCGATCAATTATAGTTTGTCTCATCCGGAGGATGACGAGCCATGAAAACACTCATTGTTGAAGACGACTTCACGAGCAGGCTGTTCCTGCAGGGCCTGCTAAGCCCCTACGGAGACTGCCACCTGAGCGTCAACGGCCGAGAGGCCATCCTCGCGTTCAACTCAGCCCTGGAGGACAAAAAGCCCTACGACCTCGTCTGCCTCGACATCATGATTCCGGAGATGGACGGGCAGGAGACGCTGAAGAAGATCAGGGAGGCGGAATCGGGCGCCGGGATCGCGCCGTCCGACGGCGTCAAGGTCATCATGACGACGGCGCTCGACGACTCGAAGAACATCATGGCGGCATTCCGGGAACAGTGCGACCTCTACCTCGTCAAGCCGATCGACCGCGACAAGCTTATCGAGAGCCTGCGCACGATGAAGCTGATCGCCTAGGGCGGCGACTATGGGTCGCGAAGACGAGCAAGGCGCGCCTCCGCTCGAGGAGATAGTCGACGAGGAAATCCTCGCGACGTTCGCCCATTCCGTATTCTCGGCCGAGACGCGGCGTTATCAGATCGCGGTCGAGGCGATCAAAATCGGCATTTTCGAGTATTTCCCGCAGATTGACCACATTGAGGCGAACGAGGTGTGGTATCGCCTCGCCGGCGTGGACCGGGGGAAGGGCCTTCGGTACGCGATCGACCGCGTGTCGCCGGAGGACTTGCGGGCCATACGCCACGCCTTCAACATCGGCAACCGCGAGGGCCCGCACACCCTCGTGTTCCGGTACCGACACCCATCCTTGGGCGAACGCTGGCTTCGGGTGTCGGGTCGCTACATGACCCTCGACGACTGCCCGGCGAATCCCTGGCGGTTCGTCGGGGTCTTGACGGACATAACCGACAACAAGCGGGCCGAGGAAGCCCTCCGCGAGAACGAGACCCTCCAGGAAACGGTGATGGCCCACCTACCGGTTGGGCTTATCCTCATAGACCGAAAGACCGGGATCGTCGAGCTCGCGAACCAAAACGCCGCCTCGCTCTTCGGGCTCTCGGCAGGCGCGATGATCGGCAAGCACCGCCGCGACTTTCTCGGCGAGTGGCCCGCCGAGATACCGAACGCCGAGCGCGCGGAACGCGACGTTGGCGAGAGGATTGAAAAGCGAATACGCAGGGCCGACGGGTCCGAGGTATGGATATTGGCCTCGGCCATCGACGTCATGGACGGCGGCCGCACGAAGATCCTCGAGTGCCTCGTCGACATCACGCAGCGCAAGCGAGCCGAGGAGGCCTATCAGTCAGCGATTCATCGTCTTAGGCTGGCGACGCGCGCGGGCGGCGTCGGCGTCTGGGAGTTCGACATCGAGAGCGGGACCGAGATATGGGACGACCAGATGTACCGGCTCTACGGCGCCACGAGGGAGGAGTTCCCCGACGGGAACGCGGCGTGGCGCAAGCGCGTGCACCCGGATGATCTCGCCGCCCAGGAGGCGGAATTCGAGAAAGCGGCCCAATGCGGGACCGAGTACGACTCACAGTTCCGCGTCGTCCTGCCGGACGGGCGAACGAGGATCATCCGGTCGCTCGCCACCGTGCAATGCGACGAGGCGGGAAAGCCAAAGGCCCTCGTCGGGACCAACTGGGACATCACCAAGGAAAAGGACGCCGAGGCCGTGCTGATACGGCAAAACAAGTCCCTCGAGGAGGCGGGTATCAGGGCGACCGAGCTGATGCTCCGCGCGGAGGTCGCGAACGAGGCGAAAAGCATCTTCCTCGCGACCATGAGCCACGAGATACGGACGCCGCTTAACGGGATCATCGGGATGGCGGCTCTGCTGTTGGATGGGCCACTTTCGGGCGATCAGCGGCAATACGCCGAGCTCCTTAAGTCGAGCGGCGAGTCCCTCCTCGTCCTCATCAACCAAATCCTCGACTACTCGAAACTCGAGTCGCAAAAGCTCGCCCTCGAGCGCGTCGACTTCTCGCCCGCCGCCGTCGTCGGCGAGGCCGTCGAGTCGATCCGGGCGGAAGCGGCCCGAAAGCAACTCGCCCTCGACATCTCGGTCGGCGAGGCGGTCCCCGCGCGCCTTCGCGGGGACCCGGTAAGGCTCAGGCAGATACTCTCGAACCTCCTCGGGAACGCGGTGAAGTTCACCGAGCGCGGGGGCATAACCGTCTCCGCCGAGTACGCGGGCCCCTGCCCTGACGGGAGCGCGCTCCGCTTCAGCGTGGCGGACACCGGGATCGGCATCCCGGAGGAAAAACAGCGAGAGCTCTTCGCGCCCTTCACGCAACTCGACGGGTCGACCACGCGGCGCTTCGGCGGAACCGGCCTCGGGCTCGCCATAGCGCGCAGGCTCGCCGCCCTAATGGGCGGGGAAACGGGGGTCATCAGCGCCGAGAACCGCGGGGCGACCTTTTGGTTCACCGCGCAGTTCGCGCGCGCGCAGGGCGACGAGGGAGAGAGGCTCGACGCGGCGAGCGACCAGCTCCCCCGGCTCAAGAGGCCGGGCGCGCGCATCCTTCTCGCCGAGGATAACCAAACGAACCGGATCGTCGCCCTCAAGATACTGGAGCGGCTCGGGGCGAGGCCGGAGGCGGTCGCGGGAGGAATCGAAGCGGTCGCGGCGTTCGCCGCCACGCGTCCCGACCTCGTGCTGATGGACTGCGAGATGGCGGACGTCGACGGGTACGAGGCGACGAGACGCATACGCGACATGGAGCGCGCGAGCGACGGCACGACTGATACCGCGAAAGCGCGCTCTGCCGCAAAGCGCCGTCGCGTGCCGGTCATCGCCCTCACGGCGCACGCCTTTCCGGGCGACCGAGACAGATGCATCGCGGCGGGCATGGACGACTACCTTTCAAAGCTATACACCCCCGAGATCCTCGCCGCCATGCTGAACCGTTGGCTACCAGCGTCCGGAGAGAGGGACATATTCGACCGAGAGGCCTTTCTCGAACGGGCGATGGGGGACGTTCGCCTCGCGGCGGAAATCCTGCGCACATTCCTCGAGGACATTCCGCGCGAGATCACGGAGCTTGACCGCGCCATCGACCTTCGGGACGCGCGCGCGGCGTCGCTCATCGCGCACCGAATCAAGGGCGCGGCGCTGAACATGGCCTGCGCTCGGATAGCCGCGCGGGCGAACGAAGTCGGCGGGAGCGCGACCTTCACGGACGGCAAGGAAGCTCGCGGGCGCGCGTGCGACCTGCGCGCCGCGTTCGAGGAAGCGGCGGCCCTACTCAGGGAGGAACTAGCAGCCATGGAGGAGCATCAATGAATAACGATCATTCCCGAGTCGCCGAACTCGAGGCCGCGCTCGCCTCGGAACGCGAAGCGCGCATCGCGCTCGAAAGGCGCCTCGAATCGCTCGTTGCCGAGCGAGAGCTCATCCTCCACGAGGTGCATCACCGCATCAAGAACAACATGAGTACCATCGTTAACCTGCTCTCTATGCAGGCGGACTCGCTACGCGACAGGACGTCCGCCGACATCCTGAGGCAGGCGGCGAGCCGCATCAAGAGCATGGGCGTCCTCTACGACAAACTCTATCGGTCTGATAAGATTACCGACCTGTCGCTGCGCAACTACCTTCCATCGCTCGCCGAGGAGGTGATCTCACTCGTCCCGTCCGGCGACCACGTCACGCTTAAGACCTCCGTCGAGGACATAGCGATCGACGCGCAGCGCCTTTCCTCGCTGGGCATCGTCGCGAACGAACTCATATTCAACTCACTGAAGCACGCCTTCCCGGATGGCCGAGCGGGAACTATCACGGTTGCGGCTCGGCGCGACGGAAACGAGGCCGTCGTCCTGTTCGCGGACGACGGCGTGGGCATTCCCGAGGGATACGACGCCTCGAGCGGCGCGCACTTTGGGCTCAGCCTCGTCGCTGGGCTCGTCGCGCAGATCGGCGGTACGATCGAGCTCTCGCGCGAGGGCGGAACCTCGTACGAGATACGCTTTCCGATCGAATAAAAACGACACATAAAAAATACTCTCGCGAGCCCTTGCAGAATCACCCTGGATACATACACTTTAAGTCGACTCCAGGGACGGGGAACTATGCCGAAAAAGATCGACGACGACACGAGAGAGATCATCAACTCATTCGTCTCCGAAGGATACGAGCGGCTCGACGACTCCGAGACGCAGCTCTCGCGCCTCGGTAACGGCGACGACGCGGGAAAGCTGCACTCGGTGTTCCGCCTCTTCCATTCGGTCAAGGGATCGGCGGGTTATCTCGGGTTCGAGAACATCAAGCACCTCACGCACGAGGCGGAAACCCTGCTCGAGGCGTTCCTCAAGGAAAAATTCGCGATGACGCAAGAATCGCTCGACGTCATCTTCGCGACCATAGATTCACTTCGCGGGATGATCGCGGTCATCGAGAAAGAATTCACGGACGAAGGCCTCGAGGACGAGGCTTCTGCACGCAGTAACGCGATCGCGGCGCACCTCGCGTCGCTGAAGGAGGCACGCGAGGCGGAGGAACTCGCCAAGCCGGTTCCGAACGAGATACAGCTTTCCGAGCTCGTCACCGCCGACATGGCGCGTCGGTTCATCGGGGAATGCGCCGACCTCGTCGACCGCGCCGAGAAGATGCTCCTCGGCATGACGGTAGGGAAGAAAAACGTCGAGGCGCTGAACGACGTGTTCCGCGCCGTGCACACGATAAAGGGCAACGCGGGCTTCTTCGCGCACGCCGCCCTCGAGCGCGCCTGCATGGAACTCGAGTCGTCGCTCGACACGGAGCGAAAGAAGGACGCAGCAACGGCCGAGACGTTCGTCTCGTCGACGCTTCGCGCGGTCGACCGCCTCAGGGGCATACTCAACGCCGTCGTCATACGCGAAGCGGCCGCGAAAGCGGACGCCGCGGCCTCGAAAGCGGACGCCGTGGCCTCGAAAGCGGACGCCGCTGACGGGAACAGCGCGGAATATCGACCGATTGGCGAGATACTCGTCGACATGGGCGCGGTCAAGGAAGAACACCTCAATGAGGCGCTTGCCGAGCAGGAGAGGCCGATCGGCGAGATACTTGTTCAGAAAGGCGTGGTCAACCCCGACGCCGTCGCCGAGGCTCTGAAGATCCAGCAATCGGTGACCGCCTTGGAAGCGACCCCCGAGGTCGTCCGCCGCGAGATCCGCGTAGACACCGGAAAGCTCGACAAGCTCTTCGAGCTCGTCGGCGAGCTTATAACGGCGGAGTCCATGGTCGCGAACAGCCCGGACCTCGTCGGGCTTCACCTGGATTCCTTCAACAAGTCGATCTCCAGCCTCAGCAAGATCAGCAGGGAGATCCAAGAAACGACGATGATGATCAGGATGATCCCCCTCGAGGGCCTCTTCCAAAAGATGACGCGCCTCGTCCGCGACCTCTCGCGCAAATTCGGCAAGCCCGTAAACCTGCTCGTGTCCGGGCAGGACACGGAGATGGACAAGAACGTAATCGAGCAAGTCGCAGACCCGCTCGTGCACATCCTGCGAAACGCGATCGACCACGGGATCGAGGGCAAGGAAGCGCGCCTCGCCGCGGGAAAGCCGGAGACGGGAACCATCAAGCTGAGCGCCAAGTACGAGGGATCCGAAATCTGGATATCGGTTTCCGACGACGGGGGCGGGCTCGACCGTGAGCGGATCCTCAAGAAAGCGACCGCGCTCGGCCTCGCCAAGGAGGGAGACGCCACGATCCCGGACCGCGACGTTTGGGGATTCATATTCGAGCCAGGATTCTCCAC
>JAKPSR010000397.1 GCA_029571425.1 Spirochaetota bacterium
TTTTGTCCCGCGAGAGCTCCTCGACGCCGACAGGCATTCGCCACGTCCAGTTGAAGTCGGTCACGGTGCCGGGCACGTTGATGCGGTCCTCGTCGGGATCGGCGGACCTATATGAAGGCGAGAGGTCTAGGATGTCGCGAAGCGGCGGGATGAAGAGGCGCGACGGGGCGCGGGCCATCGCCGAAAAGGCGAAGGCCGCGACGTCGGGGCTATACTCCGCGCCGCTTGGCGCCGACGACCGAGCTGCCGCCTCGAGAGTCTCGCGGGCGATCTCTCTTCCTCCCTCTCGCTCCCACCAGGCGCGGAAGGTCGATGAGTCGTGTACGGAGGTCGTCGATACCGAGAGCTCGGGATACTCGGCGAGAGGGCGGAAGGGCGAGCCCGGCTCGGCCCAGCGGCGTTCCCAGCGAAAGACGCGAAGCGAAAGCACGCCGAGTGTCGCGAGGACGGGGGCCACGCAGGGCGGGACCGCGCCGAGGTCCTCCGCGCAGGGGAGCATGTCCGTCGCCGAGACGAGTGCCCCGAGAAGTTCCTCGCCCTGGCGGCGCCATAGCTCGTCGTTCTCTTTTTCCTTCCGGGCGAAGAGAGAGGCGAGGGCCGCGCGTTCGTCGCCGGAGAGGCCTCGCCAGGCTGTGGAGTCCTGATAGCGCCACGCGGGCGCGTAGGTATCGCGGCCGCGCTCGTCGCGGCCGGTCGTCACGAGTAGGCGGTCGCGCCACGCGCCGAGAAGTGCGTCGCGGACCGATGCGGGTATGCTCTCTCGCGCCAGGTGCGAGTCCGTCGATACGGATTCCTTGAAGAGCCAGAGTTCCTCGTTCCCGATGCGGTCCGCGACCTCGCGGAGCTGTCCGTGCGCGGCGAGGTAGTCGCGCCCGTTCGCCTCCTCGACGAGGCTCGTCGGGACGTGGGGCCGGGATATCCAGCGGAGTCGGTCGCCGGAGAAGCCGAGCTCGGCGAGCTCGGCCGCCGTTATCGGCTCGTGCGGGGTCGGCCAGCCGAGCGTGCCCGTGCGCTCCCCTCGCGGGATCGACCACACGCGGAAGAATCCGAGGACGTGGTCGATGCGGAACGCGTGGTAGTAGCGCGAGGCGCGTTCAAGCCGCGAGCGCCACCACGAGAACCCGGTCGAGCGGTGGCTGTCCCAATTGTAGATCGGGAAGCCCCAGTTTTGCCCGAGGGGGTTATCCGCGTCGGGAGGGCTCCCCGCGCGGAGGTCGTCCCGGAAAAGTTCCGGGTTCGCCCAGACGTCGGCCGAGTCCTCGTTCATCAGGATCGGTATGTCGCCCTTCAGCGCGATGCCGAGGCGGGCGACTTGCGCGGCCGCGCGCGCGAGCTGCGCGTCGAGCGCCATCTGCACCCACGCGAAGAAGACGTGGTCGGCGCGGTGGGAGGCGCTTTCCCATCGCCGCTCAATCTCGGCATGCGTCGGCGTGCGCATCTTGTCCCACGACTTCCAGGAGGACTCGAAGTTTCTCCTCTTCAGCGCCTTAAAAACGGCGTACTCGCGAACCCAGGGGTTCGCCTCGATCCACGAAGCCAAATTCGGGTCCGCGAGGATCGCCTTCTCGTTGACGTCGAATATCCGGCGGAGTAGGGCGTCCTTCGCGTCCCGTACCTCGCGGTAGCGGAATCGCGCGTCGGGCTCGAAACGGGCGCGGATCGCGTCGATCTCCCGCGAGAAGGCTGACGCGCCGGGAACGTCCTCGAGTCGGACGTAGATTGGGTGAAGGGCGAAGGCGGACAGGGCGCTGTAGGGCGAGCTTTCGGTCCCGGTATCGTTGATCGGCAGAAGCTGAATCGCCCCGATTGAGGCCTTGGCGCAGAATTCGGCGAACGGGACGAGGTCGGCGAACTCGCCTACACCCGCGCTTTTCGCCGTCCTGAGGGCGGAAACGGGAAGCGCGACGCCGAGTAGGGATTGGGTGCTGGATGGAAAGCGCATGGCCCCTCCGGGATCGTGTCTATGCTCCCTTCAGTATAAACGAGGCCCTGGGAAAAGGAAAGCGCAAACGGGCCTCAGCGACCTTCGTCGGCCCAATGCCACAGCGGTCGGGCGAGCGCTGACGAGAATGGTTGTCTGAGCGAGAAGTCTGGAAGCCAATCGGTTCCCTCGACGAGCTCTTGGTAAAAACCCGTGTCGACGCCGAGTTCCTCGATCAGCTCGGTGAGCCTGCTGTACTCGTCGACGCTGATCGGGCGATTCTCGAACGCGGTGAGCTCGCGCGCGTGGGGACTCGCGGCGACGGGGGTGTACTGGGTCATCAGCGAAAGGATCGCCTTGCCCGCCAAGTGGTCCTGGAACCAACGCAAGACCGCCTCGGTGTCGGCGAGTCGCCCAGGCAGGGCGAGGTGCCTGACGATGACGCCGGAAACGATGCGTCCCGAGGGGTATCGCTCGTCGTCCGGCCGCTCGATCTCGAGGGGCGATCGCTCGACCATCGACCGTATCGCGCGCTTCGCGGCCGCGGGGTAGTCTTCGGCCTTGAAGGCGGCGCGCGCGACGTTCGGGTTCAGGGTCTTGAGGTCGGGGAGCCAGACGGTGACGAGCCCGTCGAGGAGGGCGAGCGTCCCCGGCGACTCGTACGCCGATGAATTCCAAAGCGCGGGGACGGAGAGCCCGAGTTCCCGCGCGCGGCGAAGGGCGAGCGCGATCGCGGGAACCGCGTGGCTTCCCGTCACGAGGTTGACGTTCTCCGCGCCTGCGGCCTCGAGCTCGAGAAACACGCGGGCGAGTTCCTCGGTCGAGAGGACGCGGCCCATGCCGTCCTGCGATATCTGGTAGTTTTGGCAAAAGGCGCAGCGAAGGTTGCAACCGGTGAAGAACACCGTGCCAGAGCCTGTCGCGCCGGTCACCGGCGGCTCTTCGCCGAAATGGAGTCCCGCCCAGGCGACGCGAAGCTCGGCGGTCTCGCCGCAGAGGCCGCGCTCTCCGGCGTTTCGGTTTGTGCCGCAATCGCGGGGGCAGATCCTGCACGCGTCGTAAAGATCCATGCGATGAGTATACCCCGGGCGCGGGGAAAAAAAGAAGCCGGCCTTGAGCCGGCTTGTCGTGGCCTTTACGCCCCCGGAAGGGAGCCGTGCCTCTATCGGCACTTCGGCCATCGTTCGGTTACCCGCCCATTCGTCGCGAGCGGGGTGCTAGCGTCATTAGTCACCGGTTTCTCTCCGGCGTGCGGTCTCAGGCGGATTGTCCATACATCCCTCCCATCGTGGGGCCCGACTCGGGCCCGCTCCGTGTTCGTCTACGCTAAATATCGTTTCGGGGCGGCGCGTTGTCAAGGGAAAAGAGGAAAAAAAATCACGCCTTCCCGCGCTCGACGATGACCGTCATCATCGAGGTCAGGGTATCCATGTCGAGGTCCTCGGCCTCTGCCGAGAGGAGCTCGCGTATGTCTTCCCAATCGTCGTCGGGGAAATTCATCTCGGGCGCGAAAGCGTCCGAAAGGAATGCGAATGCAGCGACGAGCCAATCGATAGCGGCGCGGGCGTTGCCCGGGGTCAGCGAGTCCGCGAAGCGTCGTTCCCATATCAACGCGAATCCTTCGGCGAGTGGCTCAAGTCCGTGCACGCTCGAGGCGAGGAGTCGCGAAAGTTCTGTTGCCGCCGCGCGCGCGGTGGCTCCAGGCTTCAGCGCGCGCGAGAGAACGCGGTCCGCGTCCGACGCGAATTTATCAAGGTCGGTCATAGGGGGATTATACACAAAAACCTTGACTTTTCAAATAAAGGAACGTAAACTGGCTGTATGAACCTGAAAACCGTTTTAACCCCAGATACCGTCAATCTCCACCTTAAGGGAACCACCAAGGAGGCGATTATTGACGAGCTCCTTGACATCCTCGTCAAGGCGGGGAAGGTCAAGGATAAGCAGGCTGCCCTCGCCTGCGTGCTCGATCGCGAGCGCAAGATGTCCACCGGCATGAAGCACGGGATCGCTATCCCGCATGGCAAGACCGATTCCGTCGACGACCTCGTAGCCTGCATGGGCATCTCGGAGAGCCCGGTCGATTTCGATTCCCTCGACCAGGAGCCGTGCCGCATTTTCATCATGACCCTTTCCCCGGTCGACAAGACCGGCCCGCACCTGCAGTTCCTCGCCGAGGTGAGCCTTCTGTTCAAGAGCGCCGAGAAGCGGCAGGAGATCTTGCGCTCCACCGACAAGGCCGCGGTCATCAAGATCCTGACCGAGTAGGCGCGCTCGCGCGTGACGAAAAGGACCCCACGGGGTCCTTTTTTTTTGACCGATCCCTGGAGGGACCACGGATGAAAACAGAAGCGAGATATCTCGTCGACGGCATCCACATCCGCGACGCCTCGGGCCGCGTCCGCGTTATGCGCGGGTGCAACCTGGGAGCCGACGCGAAGCGTCCGCCGTTTCGCCCCTTCGCCGAGGACGCGGCAGACGCGCACTTCGCCCGCCTCGCGGCCTGGGGCCTCTCCTTCGTCCGTCTCGTCGTCCCGTGGGAGGCGATCGAGCATGAAGGTCCCGGCGTCTACGACGAGGACTATCTCGCCTACCTTCGCTCGATCCTCAAGCGGGCAGAGGCCCACGGCATAGACGTGTTCATCGACCCGCACCAGGACGCGTGGAGTCGATGGACCGGCGGGGACGGGGCGCCCGCGTGGACCCTCGAGGCGGCGGGCTTCGACCTCGCCAAGATCGCGGAAACCGGCGCCGCGTTCACCGAGGAATCTGCCGGCGCTGGCTATCGGCCGATGAGCTGGGGCCTCAATTACCTTCGATACGCGTGCGCGACGATGTTCACCCTCTTCTTCGCCGGCGACGCCTTCGCCCCCGGCCGCATGGTCGACGGCGTCCCGATCCAGGAATACCTTCAGGGCCACTATATCGACGCGATGCGGCACGCCGCGCGCCGCCTTAAGGACTGCGACGCCCTCGTCGGCTTTGGGACGATGAACGAGCCGCACATGGGATTCATCGGCCTTCCCGACCTTGGCGCGCATCAGCGGATACTATCGTCAATCGGGACCGTCCCCACGGCCTTTCAGGCGATCGCGTCGGCTTCGGGGTTCCCCGTTCGCGCGTCGCGGTATGCCCTCGGCGGACTCCTCCGCCTTCCCGGCGCCGAGACGCTGAATCCCGGCGCCGTTTCCCTTTTCCGGGATGGGCATCGCTGCCCTTGGCTCGAGGCCGGGGCATGGGCGATCGAGGGCGGCGTTCCCGTCGTCAAGCGCCCCGATTTTTTCGCGCGTCCCCGGGCGCCGGGATGGGATCGCCCGATCGATTTTTACGCCGATTGCCTTAAGCCTTTCCAGCGCCGATTCATGGACGAGGTGTCGCGCAAGCACGAGCATTACCTATTCTTCGTCGAGGGCGCGCCATTCGCCGGCCGCGCCTCGTGGGCGCCGGAGGATCGCGTTCGCTCCGACGGAAAGCCCCTCGCCGTCGTCGAGGCGTTTCATTGGTACGAGGGGATGAGCCTTCTCCTGAGACGCTGGCGCTCTTGGCTCGCCGTCGAGGCCGAGACCGGACGGCCGCTCGTCGGGCGCCGCGCGGCGCGCTTGGGCGCGCGGTCCGAGCTGAGCCGTCTCGCCGGTCGCCCACGGGCCGAGGGCATTCCGGCCCTGCTCGGCGAGTTCGGTATCCCGTTTAACCTGCGTAACCGAAAGCGGCTCGCCGCCGCCGAGTCCGCCCTCGGCTCCTGGCACGACGCCATCGACGCCGAATTCCTGCACTCTACGATCTGGGCATACGCGGCCTCGAACACGCGCGCGCGCGGTGACGGCTGGAACGGCGAGGATCTCTCGATATATTGCGAGGAAGAGGGCGGCGCTCGAGCGCTTCGGGGCTTTAGCCGGCCGTACGCGATGGCGATCGCCGGCCTTCCCCGCTCGATGCGCTTCGATCGCGCGCGGCGCGCGTTTACCCTATCCTGGGACGCCGATCCGGCCCTTGGGGAGACCGAAGTCTTCGTTCCGGGGCATTGGTACCCGGAAGGTTGGGTGGCTACGCTTGAGGGCGGGGACGCGATCCTGGCGGAAAAACCCGAAGCGCAGCGGGTAACCGTCGCCGCCACGGCGGCCGGTCCCGTCTTGCTGCGGATTACCCCGAGACGCGGTTAGCGACGGGCTACGGAAACCTTTCCCGCCTCGTCGATGGCGTAGCGGGGGGAGACCTGCTTCGCGAACAGGGCCTCGATGCCGTCTCGATGCGAAAGGATCCGGGAGACGTAATCAAGCGTGCGTTTCGGGGTTTTGTCGTTTCGTACCTTCGTCGTGCCCGCGTTGTACATCGCGAGCGCGGCGACCTCGTTTCCCGAGAGGTCAAGGCAGTACCCGAGGTGGGTTAGGCCATGCTGGGCGTTTTTTTCCGGGTTGAAGAAGTCTCGCTCGGTCAGGTTCGGGAACGCCTTGTTGTTCAGTTGGAAAAGCCCGCGGTCTATCGAAGTGGCGTTCCGGTTCACCGCCCTGACTTGGTACCGGCTTTCCTCCCAGGCGAGGGCGAAGGCGAGGGGCGGGGGGATGTCGTTCTTGTTCGCGTTTTCCAGGATAATTCGGGCGATTGCCTCGTTTCCGACGAGGTGGGAATAAAACCAAAGAACGTCCGCCCGAGAAAGCTCCGCGCGATATAGCAAGAGGCTCTTATCGGTGGTATTGGTAGCCGCTAAGGCATGGGAGCGAAATAGCTCGGGAGCGATTGCGGCTTGGTTGATCTCGTCCCCGACGCCGGCGAATTCGCTTGAGAACACGGAAAACTGGCTAAAGATGATCTTCCCGCAGAGCACGACAAGGGCGAAGATAAAGAGGGCGAGGATGATCTTTTTGGGGTACATCGTACCGGTTGCGTTCTGTTGCATCGTATGCGGTAAACTCCGTCCTTTTCTATTGTTTACGCTGAAAGATACAAAATAGAGAAATCAGTGTCTAGACTTTAGTATATGCATTGGGGAAAAAAAAGCGACCATCGTTCATGAATTGAACGATGGTCGTCCTGGCTCTATCGCCTAAAAACGGGTCGTTGGCCGGCTCAGTCCTCGGAAACCGGAACCGCGCAGGGGGCTCCGCCCTTGATCACGCGGACCGAGATAACCCCGTCGATGTCCTTAAGGTTCGCCAGCACGTTCTCGCCGACCTCGGACTCGACGTCGATCAGGTTGTAGGCGACGTCGGCCCTGTTTTGGTTCGTCATCGAGGCGATGTTGAGCTTCGCCCCGGCGAGGATGCTGGTGATTTGCCCGATCATGTTCGGGACGTTCTTGTTCGCGATGCAGAGCCGGGCTCCCTTCTCCGGGACGCAGCCCTCGATCTTGCACTTGGGGAAGTTCACCGAGTTGACGATGTTCCCGTTCTCGAGGAAGTCGCGGAGCTGGTTGACGGCCATGAACGCGCAGTTTTCCTCGGCCTCGGGCGTCGAGGCGCCAAGGTGGGGAAGGCAGATTACCCCCTCCGTCGCGAGCAGGGCCTCGTCGGCGAAGTCCGTCACGTGGCAGGCAACCTTCCCATCCTTGATCGCCTGGATCATGTCGGCGTTGTTGACGAGCCCGCCGCGCGCGAAGTTGAGGATGCGCACCCCCTTCTTCATGATCCGGATCTTGTCCGCGTTAATGAAGCCCTTGGTGTCGTTCGTCTGCGGCACGTGGATGGAGATGTAGTCGGCCTGCGCGAGCAGGGCGTCGAGGCTCTCGGCCTTATGCACGGCGCGCGACAGGGACCAGGCGGCGTCGACCGAGATGAAGGGGTCGTAGCCGATGACGTTCATGCCGAGCGTTACCGCGTCGTTCGCGACCATCGCGCCGATGGCGCCGAGGCCGA